>JAWXAN010000047.1 GCA_034439475.1 Candidatus Zixiibacteriota bacterium | reverse complement strand
GTTGTAGAGGATTGAAGCGAACGGTATTTGAAATACTGTTTTAATAACCCAGCGAAAATTTGACTTTATATTTCACCCACACCGCAACCGGATGCCCATGTTTTGTTCGATGCAATAGTTGCTTTGTATTCAGTTGCTCGCCCCAGTTCCGAGTCCGGAAAGAATCTGAGCACATCGGTTTCAATCCACCGAGCAATCCCTTGTATTGCCGGGGTAAACACAACGGGCGGATCGAGTCTTGGCATGTCCAGACTATCTTTCGATACCATATCCTTTGAGAATTTTATTGAAATATTGGTCTGAAGAGTGGTCTTGCCAGTCGGCTCAAAAGCTACTGCCCTGATCTCATTGTCCGGTAGGCCAATTGAAATAGTGGCAAGAAGCAATGCGGCCAGGCCGGACAGCGTGAATGTGAGCTTATAATAATTACTCATAAGAATCGAAATAGGTGTCATCCATTTATTACTTCCGAAGCCTTGCCCAGCTTACTCGGCTCGTATACATCTTGGAAAACTCATAAAGTAGCAGATTCCTTCACACACTCATGTCTAAGACCCCCCAACTCGTCACAATTTTCTTTGATACTTCTCCTCCTATTATATATATTGTCTCTCAAGCATGACTATTTTGGGAAGTAGCACCCGCTATTTTCAACATATCCATGCGTGATGCCATAGCAATAGCCAATTAGAGAGGAATGACGCGATGATGAATCGAACACATGTTTCAATGTATTTTTTTCTTTTCACGCTTTTGGTTATTTCGAATGGCGCGTTCTTTAGTTGTTCAAAAAATACTACCGACTCTCCGCCAAACAATCCGCCTCTTGCCCCAACCGGCGTCCTACTAGGAGGTGATACCTCTGCGGTCGCTGATACGGTTGTCTATGACCTTGATCCTACGCCCGCCTCGGAATCAGAGATTGGCGACAATGGCTTTATGACCACGCGTCTAGATGCGATTATTAGCCCGAACTCGACTGTGGGGCAGGTGAATTCAGCACTTGATTCGATCGATGCCAAGATTATTTCCATGAACGAAGCCAAACTGATGATGACGCTTATTATTCCCGCCGTCACATCAAAAGCCGAAGCCGACAGTCTGGGCGAGATTCTCGTCAACAGTGGAGCCTTTCTCTTTGCCTATGGCACATTCACCGCGAACATCTCCCTTTTGCCCGGAGATAGCCGCGCACCGGCCTCAATTTCAGCCGTCTTGCCGCCAAGTGACACGCTTAATATGCAGGCGCTTATAAAAATGAAGATGCCCGCCGCGTGGAATGTCAAAGAGATGGCAGGTTCATTCGGACAGGTCACTGTCGTTGTGGCTGATGAGTTTTACTCGGAAAGTCCCCATGCCGATATCCCCTCTCAAGTATTCATGCCAACCTCAGGAGGCGTGAGTAATATCGCAAACAGCGTTGGATTCTATCCCGGCAACCATGGTTTTCACATCGCCGGAATCATCGGCGCAAAATTTGACAATCTTCGTACCACGGGCGTGCATCCCGGTCCGGCATCGCGACTCAAAATAACCTCGCTGGCACTTGATGGACTTTCGGCCTCTGAGATCTCAGATGCCATCGCTTCAAATCTGCCGACCGGACCATTCATCCTCAATACCAGTCTAGGGTTCTTCGGCGATATGAGCGTCACCCCGAAACTCGACAGAATCCTCACCGCCATCGGCTGGAGAATCCAGCTTGACGATGCCGGACGCTACGATAACTTTCTTCACATCGCTTCGGCTGGCAACGAGGGACAGAATAATGATGAATCACGATTCGCGGTCTGGAACTCCCAATTTGCCCTCGCCGCTGGTTTTAATGACCCCTATGATCTGATCGATCCGGATTCTCTTACCGCTTTTCAGAAATTTCGCTTAGATCTGCTGATTGCCACGTACACGCTTGTTGATCCACTTGCCACCGCCAAACTCAACAATATTATAGTAGTCGGCAGTTCCGATACAGCCGGAGTGGAAAGCAGTTTTTCTAATCCGGGCTCGCCGGTAAGAGTGCTTGGCGAGGCCGTCGCCGGGCCATGCGCAAAGGCGGATAATTCAAGCGATCCGGATGATTGCCGCTCAGTTGGTGGTGCATTAATCGCGCGCTATAGCGGCACCTCGATGGCAACTCCACTGGTTGCGGGCCTGGCCGCCTACATGTGGAATCTTAAACCGTCACTTACTCCCGCGGCCACCAAGAATATCATTCTTCATGTCTATAATACTATGCAGGGAGGCACCGGCATCCTCAATGCCTTTGCATGCTGTCTCGCTCTTGATGACAATCTTGCGACAGCTAAAGTTCGGAAAGAACTACTTGATGTCTCCGGGTCGACAGGTGCGCCAGGAAGCGATGGCGTGTTCAACGAAAAAGATATTCAATTGCTTCTGAATAAGTTTCTTGAGTTTGAAAATAGCAGACCGGCAGGCTCCAATACCCCCGACTATTCACGGTACGACCTCAATGGTAATGGGATAACGGGCGATTCATTAAAGAAAGCCGGTTTCGATCTCGATGTAAACACCCCACCACAGTTGGGCACTGTCACGAAAGAAGTGTGCGGCCTGTCAAGACAATTCAATGAGCTCGCCCTGAGTGATTACGACATCTTAATGTACTACGCGTTCTCTTCACTATTCACAGGTAATATCATAGTTCGTAATGAGCTATTTGAATGTGCAGAAGAATCGCATTTTGTCATGATTATCCCTCTTGTCAATCCATCTCGGACATACGTCGACAACCCCTTGCGGAGCGTGAGGGTAGGAATTGTCACTGGAACGGACACCGTCTTTGGTGCCTATAATTGTCGGTTAACTCTGACCGGAGCGGCCCTTGGGAGTACAGGAGAACCAGGTTTGCGGGTGAGAGATTTTTTTGCTCCCGTATCCGGAGAGGTCTCTCTCGACTATTTCCTCTTTCGAGATGCCACTGAAGCTCGGTTAAAATTCGAAGTTCTGTCTTTCGGTAATGCGATACTGTACGATACTACATTAGTTGTGCAGGGGGATGGCCGCGATCGCTGGAGTGGTACTTTTTCAGGGTGGGCATCGATATCCGGTATTGAATGCGCGCCGTTCGACACGCCGGTTGATTCTGCTTGGGCGTACTTTAACATTTGGTTCGATGGAACTCGCTTGAATATGACCGTTAAGTACTACCTCGACTCTCTTTACTCGCGCGACTTAACCCCCAACGGATGGTACGGCTCGGGGGGCGGCAACGTCGATCCTTCGGCGAGTCTCAGTATCACATGTGAGATGAACTTCCGGAACGGTTTTGGGACTCAGCCATATTTGTGGAATGACGGGCACGGACAAATAAACATGCAGCTTAATTTGACTGCGTGCTCAATCTCAGGCTCAATCACTCCACCGACCATACCCTGCGGAGACGAGGCTTACACCGACCCGTTTTCGGCAAGCTTCAGTTCGCTAAAGGGAGATCGCTGTCACTAATAGAAGAGAACAAAAATCAATCCTGAAGATTGTGTCATACACACCAAGGATTTTGCTCAAGTCCACATCAACAAACTGCTTGGATTGGAACTGGTCTCGACCAGTCCCGGTTCAGCAGTAATTTGCCTCGAAAGTCAACGGAGCGTATGATCTTTTCGTAATGAATAATCGTGCGCTTGATCTCGCAACAATGGTCGGCGACACACCTTCAAAAGCAAT
>JAWXAN010000046.1 GCA_034439475.1 Candidatus Zixiibacteriota bacterium | reverse complement strand
TAAACTCCGCCCAAAATGAATAACTTACCAACACTTTTTGGCTATTATGCCCGCAATGACGTACTGGGAAAGTTGGCTTTGATTCTTGTGCCACACTCCGCCGGGGCGGACAACGAGAGACATTTTCTTCTCTTAGTAGGTCAGGATCGCCGTGATCCTGACGGTCATAAATCGGCGGGTTCGAAGAAGGACCCGTCTCTTCCTTCCAGAATTCGTATAAGATGTGGTAGAGTTCACAAATCTGCCTAATGGTCTAATCCTTTTGTTGCAAAGACAAATAGGCCATAGTTGGCTCCTTTTCCATCTCTTTGGGCGATTGTAAAATATGTAAGCTCCTGATAATATGACTATGCGTAACGGCAGTCGAGCCCACCTCCATATGCCGAAGCGTAATAGCTCACATAATACACGGGGCTGTCCGGAGTTAGAAACATCGGATTATAATGATACATGATAGAGGAGTAACTAATGTCAAGAAATGTCCGCATCCTCACACTGATTACAGTTTTAGTATCACCAGCAGTTTCGCAGACTTTTGATTTCTTTCAAAGACCAGAAACCGAATATCTGCACAATCAGGGTAACTCTTTAGTTTCAGTCCAGGTCGACTGGTCGCGTGATGCCATCGAGCATCCATCGCTGCCAATGCCCGTCGTCTCTCTACGTAGTCCCAATCCGTATTTCACCCATTTTGCAATTTCTTCAGCAATTGAATCGACTCGGGTCTATGAGACCAGCGACATCCAACACGAAGCAATCAATCAAAACCCTCTTTCACAAAAAGAGGCTCTCTTTCCTCCTTATGACAGTCGAGGGCTCACAGAGACAGCGCTTGGACGATTCATCGGCTATGAGTTTGATATGCCAAGCAGTTTTGATCCATCGGTTCCGTTCGAACATTCGGCCCTTCAAACAATGTCGTCGCCGATAGTCCACTGCAATGAGAACGGTATCGTTATAGACAAATACAGCCAGTCACTCAGATCGGCCCCACAAGTTCATCCCGAGCGAGAGACAGAAAACGAATCCGTTCACACAAATCCCGAGCCAGCCACTTTGCTTCTGCTCGGATTAGGGTTGCTTGGTGCGAGCGCTATCAGACGGATGCGTTCCTAAGCCAGTTCGAGGTCAACACACAAACACAAGCGAGAGCCAACGTTACAGACCCATCGCACGCCTGTAATATCGCTTCTTGAGAGAGCCCGCTTTCGAGTGGGTTTTTTCATTACGGGATTGAATTCACTTACTCATGAAGCAACTAAAGCAGAGTTTCGAATCGCTATCTTTGATTGGTGTGTGAATCAGAAACTTGAAGAGCTTGAAGGTCAACGGGTTAATTCTTTTTTCAATCCTTCGGTCGATTTTCTCTTGACAAGCAATAATTTATAATACATATAAATTATGTCCTTGTAGCGCTGGTATATAAGGTAGTTATGGACGGGAGAATGGATCACAGATCGAATTGACAGTCAATGGCAATTATGGGAGATCTTGATTTTATTAGTTCCGGGCACAAGCATAACTTCCTGACAAGCTTACGTTTAAGACTCTGGTGCTCTGAGGGGCTGGAGCGAGAGGAGAATGGGGCATGGTAATGAAACAATTGTTGGTAATAGAAGACAATCGAGTATTAAGAGAGGGTATTACTACAAAGATTAAGACCTCCTCTGACTTCGCTACAGTCAAAATGAGCGAATCATCAACGGCGTTTGAAGTTACTTCAGTGGTTCAGCCGGATCTGATTTTGCAGTCTATGTCTCTCCAGCATGGTAATAGTATTTCTATCGCTACTGAGCTGCGAAGTAAATTCCCCGCTATCCAGATGGTCGGGATCAATGTGGTGCCTGAGAAAGTGGATCTGCTGAGTTGCGTCAAAATCGGTCTGAGAGGATTTGTTTTAGAGGATGCTAGCTTCCAGGATTTGATCCAGACGATTCAAAACGTATTGGACGGCCAGGTGGTACTTCCGCAGACCGTAACTGACTCGCTTTTCAGAACTATCACGATAGATCCACAGGTTACAGTCAAACCCATTCGCGTTTCTGAGGCTGTTAGCATCACTCGGCGTGAACAAGAAGTCATCGATCATGTTGCATCGGGTCTGAGCAATAAAGAAATAGCGCATCAGTTGAATATCGCCACCCATACGGTCAAAAGCCATATACATAATCTCTTTGAGAAACTTGCTTTATCCACACGCCTCGAACTGATTAGATACGCGGGGATTTATCGCAACCAGCAGCCAGTTATTGGTATCGGAGAACAGAGATAAAACATAGCACCGCAGGCAAGTACCCTGTTTGATGTGATGTCGACTACGGCAAGTATTCCTACTGCCAGACTTCACAAGCCGAGACCACTTTATCGTCTCCCATTCGGTTTAATTCGTATTTAAAGCCTGCGACTGATACATTCTCAAATCTCGGCGCGTATTATCTTGTGTGATAAATTGGTTTAAGCTTTTCAAGCTGGCAAATAGAGGAACGTGTATAAAACTCGTTAAGTAGGAACTCACGGACGCAAAAAGTGTCCAATATATGACAGAAGCGGAGATTGTATCCTCATGTCCGAAGGAGTGGCGTATGTCCTTTTCAGGGGAAACCACCATGCATAGAACAAAGCTCTTGGTCGTCGAGAGCAATCGCATCATGCGCGAAGGATTAAAGGAGAAATTCGCGGGCCTTTCTGATATAGAAGTTCCTGCGACCTCGAATTTGCAGGATGCCATTGCAGTCGCGCGAGCGGTAAAGCCGGAGATCATTCTTATTGACCTTGCAACGGCAAGAGAACTCGCGCTTCCGCTCATTGAGGCGCTGAAACTTGACGCGGCTGAAGTCCAGGTTATCGGAATGGGCGTTATTCCCAATCAACTCGAAATCATAGAGTATGTTAGGTCAGGAGTAACAAGTTTCGTCCTCAAAGACGCTGGATTTGATGAGGTAATTAGCACCGTGCGCTCTGTCGTAGAGGACCAGAAGACAATGCCTCCCCAACTGGTTGAGTCTCTTTTCAGCCAGATAGTGGGTCAGTCCCTAAAATCAGAACCGACTTTGAAGATGCCCGATGACGTTCAAATGACTCGCCGTGAGCAGGAGGTTATCGACCTGATTTCTGAGGGTCTGAGCAATAAAGAAATCGCAGACCGTCTCTGTGTTGCCATCCATACAGTTAAGAGCCATGTCCACAATGTTTTGGAGAAACTCGCTTTGGACAGCCGTCTCCAGATTGCGACTTTCGTCCATGGCCAGTTGTCGCAAAAAAATGGCGGCGACACCTTATCAGCGGCACTGGGCTTAGGCTCCATCAGCGCATATTTTTCTAAATCCAGCGAGCCGAACTGATCTTAAGGGCTCGGGCCGGTTTTTCTTTCTCTTTCCACAAGTAAGCATGTTGGCTCACCGTCCCACGGGGGCAATCAGGTAGTGCGGGATTTCACTGTTCTCGGGTTTTGACTAACTGGGTAAGGAAGAGTCCCGCCGAGGGCGGGGTGGTGTACCCAGTCTTTTTTTTTCTGCGGAAAGAGAAAGTTACGATCTGCAATGATCCAGTGAATCGGCGGGTTCGCGGATGGACCCGCCCTACCAAATCTAAGAGAAGTCCACAGAGGATTACTCCCATGCTGGTAATCTATCTACCATCCGGATTAGTCCGGCCGCTGTTATCCCGTATTAGACCTTTTTTCAATTCTTTGGGCGATTGTATTGGCTGCATCAAATCCTAAATTAGTCTTCGTAACAAGGACATGTCGGGTTTGCAATCGCCCGCTCTTCAAGGTGCGGACTTGCAAACCCCGATAGAAACAGACAATGGAATGAGTAAGAGTAAGGAGCAACGCCATGGACTGGTACGACATTGAGGATGAATTTAGCTCGGAACGGACACAGTGGAAAAGTGGAAAAGGGAAAGTAAGAAAGATGCGCGACACTTTCACCGAAGATCGCGACATGTATGTGGTAGCAAGCAAGCATGACCGTCTGGTCGGTAAAGTTCAGGAAAAATACGGTCTCGGCAAGATTGAGGCCCAGAAGCGGGTGTTGCAGTTTCTTCGCAACTACCGCTAAGACGCATTTCGTTGTGATGCGCCCAAAGAGTATTGCGGCGCGATAATACGATATGTGTTGTCGCTCCGTATGACTCAAAAGGCGAAACAATTCACTCGTTGGAATGCAACTGTGCACATGCGATCATTTTGAGTACACAAGGAGTCAGATGAATTATATCGGCATTACTTTGGAAAAGGGCATTATCGTGATGGCGCGAGAAGACGACCGCGGCTCTCGTGGTATTGCCCGTCGGTTCTCCTGCCGCTCCACGGAATTGATTATTAGCGCATTTGAAAAGATGCGGCCGTTTGTTGCCGCTGTTGAAGACTGTCCGGAAAATCGCTGGGTGCGAAACTTGCTTTCGCCGCTGGGAAAAATCATAGTTGCCGACAGCCGTCAATGGCCAGTTTCTCCGATTGCATCAAACGATATAGAACCGACGAATGCGGTCACACTGGCCTCATTATTGCGAAACCAAACGATATCAAGAAAAAAAGTTGAGTGTATAATTTCAGGAGATCAGGGTATTGGAAAGAACAGTCCGCGCTCTACCCCCTCCGACAATTCGGAAGAGGTTAATCCAGGTATGATAGCGCCTTCCTCTGCTGTCGTATCGACCCCGCTCCACTGGCTGGATGTCTCGCCAACACAGAGACCCGAAGCGCAGACGAGCGAAACCAGTAGGCAGACATCGAGAGAACCACGTTCGATCGTATTGCCGACCATCAGTGAGCTGGCGGAGACAAAAGCAATGACGACAATTTCTCTGTCGTTACCCGCCTTAGATCGCCAGAATGATCAGATGCCGATCGAACAGTATTGGAGTCTATATGAATCACAAGGCTGAATTATTAGTATGGGAAGTTTCAACCCGAACGTCGCCGTCGCATTTGATGGCAGCTTCAGCACTACTGTTTATCCTTCTGCTACACAATACGCAAGTGCTGCAGAGCGGAAGATATTATTGGAGTGGTGAGTTTAAAGGACATTTTGCTTGCGAACACCCGGTGCGATTGGCGTCGGAGAGTCTGTCTGTCTGAGGGAAACAGACATTCAAAAAGGGGTTAAGTTTATGGCAAACTTGGAACTGAAGACAAAAGGGCGGAACTGCTGTAATTGCCGGACTTCAAGTCGGTCACGCGGCCGCGTCCTGTCGATCGAGCACGGAATAGGCTCACGAGAGCGGGATCCTGACGGGCTTTCGTTTCTTTCCGGCAAATGGAGACGAATACACACCAAGGAAAAGGTAGAGGATATGTTTCCGACCGCACATTAGATATGAGGTGTATGAACACAGGGAATAATGGAGTAAAAAACCAGTAAACAAGGGAGAGAAAATTCTATGAGGAAATCAACAATTTCGACTCTGACAGTTGTCGGGATTCTGCTTTTGGCAGTTATCGGCTTTGGCCAGATGGAACGCCAAGGAGACAAGACAACAACCGATACAACGATGCGACACACCCCGAAAACGTCCACTCCAGAACATTCGACCCAAGGCATGCAGAGCGGGAATAACGTGCAGTGGACAGATAAAATGGACAAACAGACTAGAGCCCTCAGAACTCATTTCGACAAAATTCACGAACATGTGGACTTGATGATAGACATAGACGACAAGGCGAAACTCCAAAGAGAGATGACCAAACATCGTCAAATGCTTGCTGACTACAGAGTAGAGCTTACTCAGTATCAACAAGTTCTTATGGCACCAGGCATGGACGGCACTACCGGGCAGACTTCAGGAAGCAACCCTGGCCTGAACTCAGGTACCTCGGGCGGTATGGGAGCTTCGACTGGTACTGGTTCTGGCAAAAAGAGCGGCTCAGGCACAACCGGTTCGATGGGATCAGAATCCCCAACGTCAGGTACGCCGGGACAATCCGGTAGACAGTCAGATACCATGACATCACGAAGCGGCCAGCCACGAACATCGGGTAACGGAATTGGTGACGCCACCTCTTCAGGTAGCGGTACTGGTACATCAGGACGCGCTGGAGTATCAGGTAGCGCTGGCATGAAAGGCCAGACTTACGCGACACAAGAACTCGTAACGGATTTCCAAAGCATATCTGAAGACTTCAGCCTGCTCGAAGATAACTTCAATAGAATTCCACCAACAGGCGAAGTTGACCAGGTCAGACGCCAGCTTGAGCAACACAACGAAGAAGTTCACCAACTCGAGTCGAAAATTGATCAACACATCGAGCAGTGCAATGAACGCGTCTCTCAGATGAAGAGTGACACGAAGAAAACCGGAACCACGCCCAAAACCAACAAGAGCGGCGTTCGTCAAGGAACCAGCGGTTCAGGTAGCGGTGGTGGATACTAACTTTGAACTTCACTCTCTGTCAAAAATTTGACAGTTGATGATATGTGAAAACAAGAACGTACCTTAAATAAGATAATAATGGGACAGCGCCCAAAGGGCTGTCCCTCATTTTCCCTATAGGTTGTAGCAAATGAAGAGGGCGAGAGTAAGAGGATCTAATGCCAATGAAATTAGACCAAGGAGCCACTCTGTCACACAGGGCAAACAGCCCGGTCGTCGGAAGAATGGTATTGGTTGGCGCGATGCTCCTTTTGCCTTTCAGTTGCGGCAAGCGAATTGATGTACAAACTAAAACAGTTGACTGGGAATTAACAACAAGTGAAGTCTTCTCTCAATGGGAGAGGTAGACTTCAGAATGAGGAGTATCCAATGTTGTGGACAATAGCAATAATCTTACTCGTACTATGGTTGCTCGGAACAGTAACCGGGTTCGTCCTGGGCGGGTTTCTGCATGTGCTGCTTGCCGTAGCCGTTATCGTCGTACTGTATAATTTGTTCAGCGGTCGAAAACCCACTGTCTGATATAAACGCGACGAGTGCGCAGAATGGTATCGCGGATCGCAACGGAAGAAATGCTCAGGGGCGAAAATTGTTTAAATCACTTGTTCTATTGAGAATGATTGTGCTCGTACCCTGAGCACACTTTCGTTTGCTTACAGGTCGAAGTGTGCGGGTTAATCATCCCGTATGTGTTATGAGATGATGAACCTTTGACGGGGCTGATACCGGGTCTGTCGCACTTTTACAAATTTTAGATGGTATGGCCAAAAGCAAGACCTTGCGAATTTCACGTATAGGCGCGCTTACATTTTCTTTCACCTGCGTAAACAGAATCTCTCTTCAGAAAAATTACGTTTGGCATCGCAGATGGTTCTATACAAAAAATGTCGACAATAACACCGTTTTAAGTCGTCTGCTACACTCGATGAAGGAATATCATTATGGACTCACAGAATAGCCCGACCCGAAAATCTACCGACAACGATCTTGAAGATGACGTCTTCAGTTCAGGCACAACCCTATCTTACTGGCTTGATTCGACTGAGCCGATTTTATTCGATGAGCTTCACAAAGATATCACAGTCGATGTTGTTATCGTCGGCGGTGGAATAGCGGGAGTTATCACCGCTTATGCGCTTGCGAAAGAGGGCAGGAGTGTTGCCATTGTCGAAGACGGTCAACTTGGAAGCGGAGAAACCGGACGAACGACGGCGCATCTTGCAACGGGAGTCGATGAACGTTATTTCGAAATAGAGAAGATGTTCGATGCTCTAACCGCAAAGAAAGTCGCGGCAGGTCATACAAGGGCGATCAACGTTATAGAGTCAATAGTTAATGATGAACAGATAAAGTGTGATTTTGAGAGACTCGACGGTTATCTATTTCTACACCCGTCGGAGAAAGCAGAACTGCTCAGCGAAGAGCTGACCGCATCGCAGCATGCTGGTTTAAAGACAGAAATGATGCCAGACATACCAGGTATCCCGGTTGAAAAAGGACGCTCGCTTCGATTTCCCAATCAAGCACAGTTTCACATTTTGAAATTTCTTAAGGGAGTTGCTGATGCGATTGTAAAACGGGGCGGCCGGATATTTACGAAAACTCATGCCGACAAGATAGACCATAGTGGTGTTACGACCAGTACTGGCTATCGAATAACAGCCGGCAGCATTGTTTTGGCTACCAATTCACCAATCAATGACATCGTGACCATGCACACCAAACAGGCGGCGTACCGGACGTATGTTATTGCCGGGCCGGTTCCAAAAGATTCAGTCCTTCGCGCTCTCTGGTGGGACAGTGGAGATAAAGACTCGGAGAGTAGAAACGAGCCCTACCATTACATTCGCACTCAACCGCTCAATGACCACCATGACCTGCTCATGGTCGGCGGTGAAGACCACAAGACAGGACAGCCTTATAAGGAAGACGACTGAAAGGGTGAACCATATCGTCGTATTGAATCCTGGGCCCGGAAGCGTTTTCCTGAGCTGGGAGAAATCATGTATCGCTGGTCCGGACAAATTATAGAACCCGCGGACGGCCTTGCCTTCATTGGCAAGAATCCTGGTGATGAAAATATATACATCATCACTGGCGATTCAGGAAATGGAATTACCCATGCCGCGATTGCCAGCGAACTGATCCCTGATCTCATTCACGGAAGAAAGAGCCAGTGGAGCGAGATGTACGATCCTTCAAGAAAGGTGACGGGCGCTATAGGTACTTTTGTAAAAGAGGCCGCAAATTCTGTAGCTCAATACAAAAACTATTTAACTGGTAACGGGGACGAGTCGCTTGATACTATTGAACGCGGAAGCGGAGCAGTAATTGATAAAACTGCCGTATATCGCGACGGTGATGGCCACCTCCATGCTTTCAGCGCGATATGCCCTCACCTGAAGTGTCTAGTCCGGCGGAATGACGAAGAACAATCGTTTGATTGCCCATGTCATGGCTCTCGTTTTTCTTTCGATGGAAAAGTAGTCAATGGCCCTGCTAATGTTAACCTCGAAGAGACTGAGATACCAACTAAAAAGTATAAAGAATAGTGTATAGGACTTTTTGGATGTTCATTATTAAGCATTGCTTGCAGGAAGAAGAAATTGAAATGAAAAATATGCTTTCTTGTTGTATGTCTGTCATCGACCAGGCTTCCTCAGCTCTGCTTAGGCTTAGCGGCAAGCCGGACATAATGGAATCAATTCGCAAAGCGGGATTTTCGTACGCTCTCCTTCTAACTTTTGCGGGCGGACTAACGCTGACTGGATGCGCCAAGAATCCGGCGACAGGAGAGAGCAAAATCAATCTCATCAGCGAATCACAGGAAATAAGCATGGGCAAAGAAGCTGATAAACAGATCAGCACTTCGCTTGGGCTTTATTCTGATTCAAACCTCCAGCGATATATACAAGAGCTCGGGTCGGAGATTGCCGCAACCTCAGAGCGGCCGGACCTCCCTTGGACATTCCGCGTTCTTGATGACCCGGTTGTCAATGCCTTTGCCCTACCGGGCGGGTATATTTATGTAACTCGGGGAATTCTCGCTCATTTGGATAACGAAGCTGAACTTGCTGGTGTGCTTGGTCATGAAATTGGCCATGTAACCGCTAAACATTCTGTTAACAGAATGAGCACACAGCAATTGACACAAATTGGACTTATTGCCGGAATGATTATCGAACCCGGATTGCAAAAGTACGGACAACTGGCAAGTGCCGGTCTTGGATTGCTCTTTCTCAAATACAGCAGAGACGATGAAAAGCAGGCCGACGATTTAGGCCTTCGATACATGCGCCGGGCAGGTAATGACCCGCGTGAAATGGTTGGCGTCTTTGATATGCTCGAAAATGTGAGCGGCGGAGCAAAAGCGACCGGGCGAGTTCCAGAATGGCTTGCAACCCATCCCGATCCAAGCAATCGCAAGGAGCGCATACAAAGCCAGCTTGACACCCTGATCGGAAATTTAAGCAACGCAACTGTCAATCGCGATTCAGATTTGAATCGGCTTGACGGCATGACCTACGGTCAAAATCCGCGCGAGGGATACTTTAAAATTAACACATTCTATCATCCTGATCTGCGATTCACAGTTCAATTTCCGGCCGGTTGGCAGTATGCGAACCAGAAACAGGGCGTGCTTGCTGTCACTCCCGACCAAGATGGGATCATTCAGGTAACGCTCGCCAGTCAACAGTCAGCCGATGCCGCCGCGCAGGAGTTTTTCTCACAGGAAGGATTGTCAGCGGAGCGGACTTCGCGAGGAAATGTGAACGGTCTGCCCCATGTATCAGGACGGTTTAGGGCTCAGACCGAGCAGGGTGAGTTAAGTGGTATAGCCTCATTCATTGACTACGAGGGAAATGTCTATCAAGTGTTGGGCTATTCTCCGTCGGACAGATGGAGTCGAAATG
The DNA here is from genome assembly GCA_034439475.1 of Candidatus Zixiibacteriota bacterium. Taxonomy (NCBI): domain Bacteria; kingdom Pseudomonadati; phylum Candidatus Zixiibacteriota; species Candidatus Zixiibacteriota bacterium. The sequence continues at coordinate 28,473 of JAWXAN010000046.1, read as the reverse complement.
AAATGGCTATTGGAAATGCGATGCAAAGTTTCGACCGCCTGACAGATCCCAAAGCTCTATCCGTGCAGCCGCTCAAGCTTGATATTGTCACATTGGATCTGGCCATGACGGTTGACCAATTTGCAAGCAGTTTTCCGACACCAGTTACGACAGAGACCCTTGCGTTGATAAACCAAGTCGGGGAAGGACAGCGGCTGGAGGCGGGGAAAAAAGTGAAACGAATAGTCGGGGAACCGACATTTAGTGTTAACAAGTAACGTTTGTTGTCAGTCGGCTCCATGCAGGGTCGATAGGAAAGTGGAGGCTCTATGTCAGATGCTCTGCAAGTAGCGCTATTTCTTGCGTCTATCTCAATAGTGGCGCTATGCATCTTTACGATAGTGACGCTATTCGCTGTGAAAAAACTCGTTGAGCGTGTAGTGAATATCATTGATGGCCTGAAGGCGCCAATTGAATCACTTATCGAGAGTTCGCAGGACCTTATCGCCGATGTCAAGGAATTGTCCGGTCGCGCGAAACAACAGTGGTATCAAGTCGAACACATAATGCACACCGCCCGAGGATGGTCCGATCAGGGTAACCGGATCGTTTCCAAAGTCGGGTCAATAGTCGAAGTGCCGATTGATACAGCCACACGTTTGCTAAATATCGTACGCGGCGGATTGACAATGTTTGTCCAGTCAATATTTAATCGTACACAAAACCATCAACCGAAAGTAGAGGTACACGATGCCATATAACGATCCTTCAAACAGTGGAAGCTCATGGGGCACATTTCTCCTTGGTGCCGCAATCGGAGCGGAAGTAGCTTTTCTGTATGCGCCCCGTCCGGGTTCCGAAGTCCGTCAGATGATTGTGGACAAAAGCAAGCAGGTAAAAGGAATGGCTGAGGAAGGCATCCAGAGCGTAAAGAATTTTGGCAAAAATAGAATGTCAGATTACACCTCTCAAACAGACGAGGGACGCAATGTATAACACAGATTTACAATACGCATTACACCGCGATATTAGTTCCGGGCCGAGTATCGGCTGGGGACAATTCCTTATCGGCGCGCTAATTGGCGCCGGTATTGCGCTTCTTTACGCTCCGAAAAGTGGGCGCGAGATGCGCGAGCAACTTGTCACCAAAGGCAAGGATATAACAAGCAAAGTGGATCAAGGGCTTGAAAAGGCCGGTTCATTTATTCGTGACAAAAAATCACAATTAGGAAGCCAGAAGAACCAAGGGCGATATGTTTAATCACCCCGTTTCTGGAAACGGAGGATTTATGAGTAGTTTAACCTTGGGCGCATTACTGGGAGCGGGCCTCGGCCTTCTCTTCGCGCCAAAATCGGGCCGCGAACTGCGCGGTACTCTCACTGAAAAAATGGGAAGCATCAAAGATAAAATTTCGCAGGGTCTAAGTAAAGCTGAAAAATTCGGCCACAATAACTCGGCTGAATTCGCGGGTAGCGATACTCTGTAGAACATATGAACGACATCCTGTTTTATATTGAAGCACCACAAGACAATGATCCGTTGATCATAAGAAATTGAAATTAAATATGGGTGCTCACACAGGAAAGTCGAAACGGCGGGCGGGGGAAGTCAGCCCAGGCCGCTTTTTTATAGGAAGGAGTAGATAATGCTTTGGACACTATTTGTAATTCTACTGATCCTTTGGGCACTGGGATTAGTTACCGGGTTCACCATGGGCGGTTTTATACACGTCCTCTTGGTTGTCGCAATTGTAGCCGTATTGATACGGGTAATCCAGGGACGCCGACCGCTTTAAGCGCCGCGCTGACCTTGGTTACACTTCACTTTCAAAAAAAGTGTTGTGTGGGATAGCGCTGGCGAGGAGAGCCCTACGGATGGACCGAAAGTTTAATTTAAAGCAACGCGTGGATTTCATCCACTGTTGCGCACATGTCATGAGGAGCACAGACAATGGCAGATTATCATTTCAAAGGAAACTGGAACGAGATAAAGGGGAAACTGAAACAGCAATACGCTGATCTTACCGATGACGACCTTATGTTCGTCGAAGGTAAGGAAGATGAATTGCTTGGCCGACTTCAAAAGAAGACCGGTAAGACCAAAGACGAAATCTACCACGTAATTCAGGGCATGTAATCACAGAATTAACGCGGATCGAATAGTCCAGATACTGTTGTCTGTATGAACGTGCAGACAGCAGTCAAATCGAGGGGATTCAAAAAGTTATTAAGGGGTACTGGCATTTGCCGGTAGAGAGTAGAACACCAAAAACCAAAAACGAGGTAGTTATTATGAGCACAACAAAACATTTCAAGAGAATCATCCAGTTGATGTCATCAATGGCGTTGGCGTTTGCCGCATCATTTACGGTCATCTCCTGTCAAACCGACAGCGATGATACAATTGCCGAAGTACGACGTAAGGCTGTTGAGGAGCAGCGCGAGAATTCCCAGGAAGCAAACGAGGATTATCTTGACGCTCAACGCAAAGAGTATTCAGTTATGATAAACAATCGGATTGATTCGCTGGAAACCAACATTGAAGCCCTCAAGGATCGAGTTGATAACCAGGGTGGCAGCACACTAAATGCCGAAGTAGAAAGACTTGAATTCCAAAAGACAAGTCTTGAGGATGCGCTTGACCGCATGTCTGATGTGACTGAGTCCAATTGGGAAACCTTCAAACGCGATATGGACCAGATGTTCAGAGACAACAATTGGAATTCCCGAGGCTAACTGATTGAACATGGCTCGATATCGAGCCCGATAGATATTGGACATCAGGCAAAAGACCTGATGTCACCCCTCACGAAAGTACCTTGTCACCGAGCTAATACAAATCTCAGGACAAGGTACTTTTTGTTTTCCCCAAGAAAACTTAAAAAGAGATATGAATCCTCTTGCGACATCTTTCTTCACAAACCATAGCTCAACCCCTCTAAGTGATTCATTCCCAATAAGGAGGGAACTTGATGTACGACGGCATGACAATTGCAGTTCCCTTGTCATGGATTGTTATTTCGGAACCTTCGATCTGCCAAAGAATAACCCATCGGGCAAAAGCGCCGTGGTCACTTTTTATATTCCCGATGTCGGAATACGTTTCAAGGCGCCATTTAGTGGCGTCGACAAAAATCACTCTGATTTTGCCTCGCTCCTTGCCTTGCTTGAGTTTATTGACTCCAATCAAAAGTACTTCTCTTCGCGGACATTCAAAATCTTTGGAAATAATCTCTCAATTATAAATCAGGTCAACGGTCAGGAGCGCGGCCCGGAACCATTCGCGGTACTTCTTGAAAAGGCAATAGATTTTCGTAAAAAGTACAAATTCGCTCTGGCCTGGGTACCCGATACAGATAACGCTGCCCATGATTCTCTTTTAGGTTGACCCTTCTCTAGTGGAAGTGGTATACTTCTCGCTATGGCCTTTTCAAGCAAAAGCTTGACCCCAAAACAACTGCTGAATGATATCTCTGCGGGCAAGTTCAAAACGGCGTACTATTTCTACGGCAGCGAAGACTATCGCATAGTCGAAGCTGAAAAATATATCGCCCGTGAGTTTCTCCCCGACAAACAGCTCATGACCAACTACCGGCGGTTCAACGGCCGAAAAGTTTCCTGCGTGGAAATCCTTTCGGAATTATCAGTGTACCCTATGCTTGGCGAGCGCCAAGTATTCGGGATTACCGAATTTCAAAGCTATAAACCGACAGAAATTGAAAGAATCCTCAGGCTTCTATCACCGCCTGACCCGAATAGACTGGTTATCTTCAGTTCTCCCTCTGCCCGGGCGCCAAAATGGGACTCGGCGTTTATAAAAAATATGGCCGAGTCGGCGACGGTTATCGAATTCAAGAAACTCACCTCCGTCGAAACCGAATCTGTAATTATCTCACGGCTCACAAAACTTGGCTACACAATCACTCGGGACGCGCTCGATAGGCTTCTCGATGCTGTTGCTGGGAACAGAGGGGCACTCGAAGGCGAACTGGAGAAGCTTCGGGATTTTAAAGGTGATGACAAAACAATTGCCTTGGATGACGTTCGCGCGGTTACCTCCGGGTTTCAAACCTATATTGTCTATTCTCTCGCTGATGATGTAATCGCAGGAAAGACAACTGCGGCCCTGAAGAATCTTCACTACTTGCTCTTGGAAGGCAGCACCCCCACAAGTATCGTCTACTTTCTCGGCGAGCATTTCACAAATCTCTATCTTGTTAAAAATGGGAAATCATTGACTTCCCGCTTTGCATGGAAAGCCAAAGATTATCGGCCGCAGGCCCAAAGTTTTAGCAATGAAAATCTTGAGAAAATACTCATCGAAATCGCAAGCGTCGACAGCCAGCTTCGAAATAGTCCACCAAGCGCGGCTCTGCTACTTGAAACACTTGCCATTAATATGATTAGTGCGGTCAACCTCTAAATTTGACCCATCAATACGCTTTGATCAAGTATTTTGGAAGAAATGACACCTGAACGAGTAGAGAAGATGGTAGCGCCGCCCAACGAACAGAAGCTCATTGAGGCGGCCCAGCAGGGAGACAAGGCGGCCTTTGGGCAGATTGTCCGGTTGCATCAGAAGCAGTTGTTTCGATTCATTTATGGCCTGACTGCTAATTTTGACCGAACCGAAGATATAGTCCAGGAGGCATTTGTTAAAGCCTATCAGGCGATTAAGAATTTTCGGACGGGTTATGATTTCTATCCGTGGCTGTCGACCATCGCCCGGAATTTGACCTATAATCAGATTGCCCGCGAGGAGAAGAAAGATTCATTAGATAAATTATCCGAGACTGGTTTTGACCCCGCCTCGCCAAACCTTGGACCGCTTGAACAACTTCTCGATAGCGAAGCCGAGCGCCGATTCCAAAAAGCGCTGATGGCGATACCTATAAAATATCGGTCGGTTTTTGTTCTGAGACATTATGAACAGATGGATTATGCCCAAATTGCCAGTTACCTCAAAATACCGCCCGGCACGGTTGACTCACGATTGTTCAGAGCGAGGCAGATGTTGCTGGACGCACTGAAAGATTTGTTATGAAGAGATTGATGTACGATTTTGATGTTGCAAAAATTATGAAGACAGGCCCGAATGGATCATTCATACTTTAGAGACAGGGTCTCAGCCTATATGGATCAGAACCTTCCTGCAATGGAACAGGAGTTACTGACCCACCATGTTGAAAAAGAGCTGTGTCCCGAATGCAATAGGCTTCTCCAGGAGTTACGCGCTGTCGACGGAATGGTCAGCAAACACAGCGGACTCTCTGAGAACGAATACTGGGAGAAATCGGCACAGTCCATAGATAAACGGCTGGCAGGGGTGTCAGAAACTGATGTAACGGCGCTAAACCGCCCACCTGCAAAAAATGCTTCGCGACGGCGGTTGCTTGCGACTGCGGCATCGCTGGTTTTGTTCACATTCCTCGGAATCCATTACAGTGATATCTGGAAGGAAAACGGGGTTGCACCGCCATCTGATTCCCCATCGTTCTGGCAGCAAGAACCAATTCAGGTTGCTCCGCTTCCTGTCATAAGCGATTCTTCTCAAAGAAAATCTTCGGCAACAAATGCTCCTGTCGAGAGATTGCCCGAGTCAGTTGATTTGCGCTCACAAGAAGCCAAAAAAAATGAAAGTCTTGCAACCGCAACAACCACGCCAACGCAACAACGGCCCTTATGGGATCAAATTGACAAATATGAGACGCGCACCGATTCGCATCAGATAAGCCGCGTGCCGCGTCAACAATCAGCTCCGACCGGCACGGCGGAAAATGATCCTGCCCTTTCTGCTGAAGACAGATCCTTCAATAACTATTCCTCAGGGGCAGAATTCGAAGATATTAAACTCACACTCGACGAATGGCGTTCAATCCGCGACTCTCTCGAAGAATTGGTTTCAGTTGAGGGCGAAGACTCAGCGGCAGAGGAAGAGCCAAGAGCTAATGTGATGAATAAGTCTGCCAAACAGGACCGAAGTCCTGCGTTACCTTCAGCCTCAAGCTCCGCTCGGCCGCAAAATCTTATGCAGAAGAAGGAGTCCGGACCTGCTTCATCGGCAGAACAGCTCATCCTAACCGGGCGAACATTGTCATTTTTGGAGGCTACCTTGAAAATTTATGAGCTAAGCCCAGACTCGGTTGAACGTGAGAATGCTCTGTCTACTCTTCAGCGCTACGCCTCGAACAAAGATTCTATTGTTTCAAAACAGGCAAATAGTTATCTTAACCGTATAGAAAAGAAATAGAGTTTAATTCATAACGGGAGGACGGGATGAGAGAGAAAAAGCGGATGTATCGTTCTGCAACCGACAAAAAGATTGCCGGCCTCTGCGGCGGTTTAGGCGACTATTTTGATATCGACCCAACTATTATCCGAATAATTTGGCTGGCTTCGGTCTTGGGAGCCGGATTTGGATTATTGGCCTATCTCATCGGCTGGGTTGTCATTCCGGTCGAGCCGCAAAGGGTATAGATTTTCACAACCTTTTCAATCTCTGCCCGTATATCCCATAGATACTGATAGATTAATTTTTATTCGAGGTTAGGGAAGATGAAAAAACGGCTGTATCGTTCGACGACTGATAAAATGATCGCTGGCATTTGTGGCGGATTGGCTGATTATTTTGACACCGATCCGGCATTAGTTCGCATTTTGATGGTTGTTCTGTTCTTTTCCGGCGTCGGATTTCCGGCATATATTGTCGGCTGGATAGTTATTCCGAAATCATACAATTTGGCGTTGCCGACCGACAGTCAGGCCTCTGCTTCACCCCTGGATAGTGTTCCCCCCATTCGAAGCCGACCTGCTTTTTGGAGCAGTTATTATCCGGGCGTAATATTTATTTTGGTCGGAGCGGCGATGCTCATGCGCGAATTCTGGCGTTGGTTTGATTTTGGCGATGTCTGGCCGGTTATCCTCATTCTTGCCGGTGCGGCTGTGATATTTTTTGGCCGCGCTTCATCGAAAGGTATGGTACAGTCAACTCAGGAACAGAATGGCGGCACGGTATAATGACTCCGGCAAGATTCCGCTGGGGAATGCTGCTTGTCCTCATTGGCGCCCTTCTCCTGCTTCGGAATATGGATATTATCGGCGGACGTTTCTGGGAAGCCCTCGTCTTTTATTCGCCATTTTTGTTTATTGCCATTGGGATAGAAAAAATATTCACCGGCTCGCGGGTGCAGATTATTTCTTACCTGTCGACCATTGCGTTGGTCGCCGGCGCGGTCTATGTCTCATTCCTTTCGACATCCGAAGGACGATTGAATTCAATGTTCCGCATCGGCGTCTCGTCGTATTTTGACGAGAAGGTTTTCCGCGCGGTGCCGGCGGAAGATGAACCTCTCCGCTCGATTCTTGTCGAAATGCAACTTTACGACACCCACCTTGAAGTCCGCGATGCTTCTGATGACGTGCTCTATGCCCGTGTCGGAAAATACCAGGTTAAGCCCGAGTTTTATTATAACGTCTCCGGGGACGAGGCTCATGCAATTTTTTCTCAGACGCGTAACCATGTTATGGGCAATGTCATAAAATTCGAGTTAAGTGATAAAGGAGACGAGGATTGGACTGTGCGGTTCTCGCGCGATATCCCGCTTGAACTGCGCTGTGCCTTCGAGGGTTCTGACATCCATCTTAACCTCGCCACAACGCCTCTGCGAAAACTCGAGATGCGAGCCGACGCCTCAGACGTCTATTTGGTTATCGGCACACTTCAACCTGAGGTATATCTCGACTTGACTGGCGATGAGGCATTATTCAAACTCCGCGTTCCGACCGGTTCGGGATTAAAGGTGACGGGTGTTAATGACGAAGTCTTTCTCAACCACCTTGGATTGCGCTTGGAAGATAATTATTTTATAAATGACGTTTATAACGATGCGTCGAACAAAATCAATGTCGAGCTTGACGATAGAATCAGCTCTCTTTCCATTGATTATTATTAGCGAAAAAGTCCACAAAAATTTTTATCACCCCTCCAGAAATAGAGCTGGTCTTCTCGTAAGTCGTGTGGGAATTGTCCGATTTTTCTGATCGACTGATGACATTGCAGGGCTCCATTGTTTGGCGGTTACGATTCTCTTTGCTTAGTGACGTTTATGCTAAGCAAAATGTTCGAGCACTTTCTCATTTATGCGCAAAAATATCTTATCGACAACATCTCATGAATATAGATTTCCGGTTGCCTGAATGAGCAATTTATTATACCTTAAAGACATGGCGCATCTGAATAGTAATTTGTTTAACGTGAAACAACGTATTATTGCAATCGACGGCCCATCCGGGTCGGGAAAATCAACGACCGCGAAACTTGTTGCCGCGCGGCTCGGCTACCAGTATCTGGATACCGGCGCGATGTATCGCGCGCTCACTTTCATCGCCACCCGAAATCACATTCCGCCATCCGACGGTGTTACTTTAACAAAGATGGCTTTTGAAATGGTCTTCGAGTTTCAGACAACTGAGGCGGTCAATCGCGTTTTTGTAAATGGGGAAGAAGTTACTTCGGATATACGGACTCCGGAAATAACCCGGCTGGTGTCTGAAGTCTCAGCGCACAAAGGTGTACGTGAGGCAATGGTTGCCAAACAGGTGGAAATCGGTAAAACAGGCGGAATTGTTGCTGAAGGACGCGATACCACAACCGTAGTCTTTCCCCATGCCGAGATTAAAGTTTATCTGGAGGCATCAGTCGATGCCCGTGCACGACGCCGGCTGCTTGACATTCAGCGCATGAATCTCACAAGTTCTGTGGAGGAGCAGATTGCCGATCTGGAACGACGCGACGCATACGATTCAGGGCGGACGCATTCGCCGCTTACCCGCGCCGCAGATGCAGTGATTGTCGATACGACAAATTTAACAATTGAAGACCAAGTGATCGCAATTGTCGACCTGTTAAAATCCGTTCCGTCGTAAATGTGAAACCGAAAATTCTCTACTATACCGGCTGGACAATCGGCCGGATAATATCCAAAGGCATTTTTAGAATTACGGTTTCAGGGCAGGAGCATATTCCGGGAACAGGCGGTTTCATTCTCGCAACAAACCATAAATCGTATTTCGATCCGCTTTTTATCGGAAGCTGGTCGCCGAGGCAACTGTATTATTTTGCCAAATCAGAGTTGTGGAAAAATAAGATTTTTGGCGCCATTATCAGCCGGACAAACGCCCTTCCGGTCAAACGAGGCGCAGTGGACAGAACAGCTTTGGATCTTTCGCTGAACACCATCGCCCATGGCAACGGTCTGGTAATTTTCCCTGAAGGCACGCGCTCGCTCAGTGATAAATTTCTTGAACCAAAACCAGGAATTGGATTGATAGCCGCTCGCGCGCGTTGCCCGATTATTCCCGGCTATATTCATGGCACCAATGCGCTTAAAGAATGCTTTCTCGGTAGGAGGCAAATGTCAATAACTTTTGGTCCAGCGATTTCTCCGCTGTGGATTGGCAGTCAGCCATTCGACAAAGAGGGGTATATGACTATCGCCAGAAAAGTAATGGGCGAGATAGAGAAGCTCAAAAACGAAAAAAACAACAAGTGAATAGAAGGAGTTACATGAGAGAAATAATTCATACCGAAAATGCCCCCAAAGCTATCGGCCCGTATTCACAGGCGGTGAAAATATCATGCGGGACTATGATATTCTGCGCTGGGCAAACCCCCCTTGATCCCAAAACTATGGTACTCGTGGGAGAGACCGCGGCCGAGCAATGCAAACAGGTCATGGCCAACATCCAGGCTGTCCTCAAGGCGGCTGGCGCTGACTTCTCAAATGTTGTGAAGACAACTATTTTCCTCAAAGATATGAATGATTTTGCTTCAGTAAACGAAGTGTACGGCGGCTATTTCTCGGCCCCCCCTCCGGCACGGTCTACTGTAGAGGTCTCACGGTTGCCAAAAGACTGTCGGGTCGAGATCGAAGTCATTGCCATGGCATGAGGCTTGTAGCATTCCAAACTGCGCTAAGCTGCGACCATAAATAGAGTCAGTCCGCGACTTTTATCTCATACTTGGCAGGAATTGTCCGATACTATTTCAATGCGATCGTACACTATTACCGCGTCAAACATGGACAAAACCGGCCCTGATACTATTCTGCGGCGGACAAGATAAGTATGTCGCAGTCCGAAGATCCGACCATTCTCTTCTGGGTCTGTGCCGCGACAGCTTTGCTCTGCGCCCTTCTGTCAGTAAGCCTGAAAGAAAGCCGACGCGCTGGATTTGCGGTTATCGGAATGCTCCTCGGTATCTCAGGACTTTTGTACGCGCTCGGTGCAATTACCGTAATGCTGGTTCAGCTCGGTATCTGTGTGGCCGCATATTTTCTCTTACAGGCCCGCAAAACGAAGGCATCTCAATCGTCCAATTTTGGTCTGACCATTCCACAGGATATCAATGGGATGACTGTTTTCCTAATCTGTCTGCTGATACTTTTCGGTGTGCGGTTCAGCATACTGAGCACACGAATCTGGAAATTCTCGAAAGCATCAACAACTGATACAGGCACTTTAGCTGTGGTCACTGAACTAATCCAGCGCCATCTTCCGCATATAGCGGCCATTCTCATTATTTCGGCTGGTCTGTTTATTGCGATTCGGCTGAGTCGCTCTGAAGGACTTACTGAATGAATCAGTACCTTATATTCGGCGGACTTCTCTTTGCGATTGGACTCTTTGGCGCGTTGACAAGGACATCCACTGCGGCTGTTTTGCTTTCTATACAGCTCATGGCCACCGCTGCGATAGTGACTTTTGTGACATTCAATCATTTTATTGTCTCCGATGGCAACAGCGGGCAGATATTTGCGATAGTGATTGCGGTCGTGTCTGCCGCCCAGCTCTTACTCGGCGCGCTGTTTGTACTGCGCACGTACAAAAAGGAGTCGCTTGCGGCTCTCAACATGATCAAACGGCGTTGGCTTCTTCTTGTCATCGGTGTGTCGCTTATCGGTCTCTATAAACTTGAGACGGATCCATCACGTGAGCGCGTCTGGCCGTTGCTGACCCTTGTCTCCGCGCTTGGACTGATTGTAATGGCGCTCGCTTCGCGTCACTCGCCATCCAAAAGAGAGGAGCAGACGCCGTCCGAGCCGCCTGCCACAAGCAAAGAAGAAATGACGTCGGTTTGAATATGAACAACATCGGTTCACTTTTCAACGCGCATTTTATTCTTCCTGAACTTCTCATAACCGTCACTTGTCTGATGATCGCTCTGTGTGGGCGTTTCTCTAAATTTCGTAACTCACTTTGGCTTGGATACAGCGCGATTTTCTCACTCCTGTGTGCCGGGATTATATTATGGGTTTTTGGGTATGGGCAAGGATATAGCGATATTATTTTCAATGACCCCTTTGCGGTTTTTTGCAAAACTGTAGTATTGATTGGCGCTACTCTCGGGCTTATTCCATCTGTACCATCAATAGCCAAGCGTTACGGGCATCGTCAGGGAGACTACTACGCCCTGCTTTTACTGATGGTGCTCGGAACGCTTTTAGTCTGCTCCGCGAACGAGTTGGTAATGATCTATCTGGGATTGGAGTTGATTTTTATTCCGCTCTATATCATAAGCGCGTATTTTCATACAAACGACTTCGCAATTGCGTCAAGCTCCTCCTGCGGCAGGGGACGAGAACTATTGCTCACCGGGGTGTTCTCGTCGGCACTATTTGCCTACGGGTTATCTCTTCTCTATGGTTTGAGCGGGACGACCAACCTCGTTCAGGCAAAAATCAATATGGCGATGACGCAGGTTTCGTTCAACGGGGAGTTTAGTCCGGTGCTCCTTGCCGCCAGTTTGCTTATCGGCGCAGGGCTTCTCATAAAACTATTCCTACCGCTTCTGTCCCTGGCCCGTGAAGAAATGTTTTCTTCTTTCCCAAGTGAACTGCGGTCGATATATCAGACTTCGATCGCGACGGCGGTGCTGGCCGGATTCATAAAAATCTTCATGAACACGCTATTCGCATTCAGCGATCCAGTTATGGCTCCAAATGACTGGGGTACAACGCTTGGACTGTTAGCGGCAGTAGCCATTCTGTATAGTACTGTGGGATTATTCAGTCACAGAGATTTGCCGACAACGATCTACCATCTCTGGATTATTCAGATAGGAATCTGTCTGGCTGGAACGCTTTCGTTGTCTGCGGCGGGTATGACATCGATTGGCTTCACTCTTATAATTCAGACACTCCCTTTTCTCGGCGCATTGGCGATTACCGGATTTCTTCGTCAGAAACAGGAACTTGGCTCTTCAGTCACTATCAGTGGTTTGTATCATGACTCGCCATCGGCCACTATTTCACTGATTATTTTTCTTCTCGCCATGATCGGTGTTCCTCCCACGGCAGGGTTCATCTCACGCTTCGATCTGCTTCAGGAAGGTTTTAGAATAGCGGCGAGTGACGGACGTTTTGCTTGGCTGTATCTTCTCTATGCGGTAATAATACTGTCTTCGTTTTTTGGACTGCTCGCGGTTATCAGAATTATCAGGAGCTTTTTTGTCAAGCGGCCAGATTTTGTTTCGGCCCCATTTCAGCATAGGCCATCTTTAGCGCTCCAATGCGTTATGCTTGTGTGCGCCAGCAGTCTTATTCTCTTTGGTGTGTATCCGGCGCCGCTTGTCGCATTTGTGGCGAATTTACCGTCTGTTTTCGGCTTTCCGGTCAAATAATTCTTGTTCCATTTACGGCTTGCGAAGACCTGTGGATATCGAGTTGACAATTCGAGTTGCCTCTTGTATACTCGTCCGGCTGGCGGCTTAGTTATGGCTGTCGGCAAAAGAGATGAAAAAGCTCCTTAATCTCATCAAGCGGTATTTTCTCAGCGGCGTTCTGGTGGTGGTTCCATTTATCATCACCGTCCTTGTGCTGAAATTTCTTTTCCAGACAATTGACGGCGTTCTGAGCCCGCTCATTGAGCGTCTTTTCGGCTTTTATATCCCCGGGCTTGGACTTCTTGCCACCATTCTGCTCATTTTTACTGCCGGCATACTTACTCGAAACTTCCTTGGTAATCAATTCTACCGTGTGTGGGAAGCTATACTCGCGAAACTGCCGTTGATTCGCCCGATTTACTCGTCCGTGAAACAGTTGCTGGAAGCGATGACATCATCTGGCGAGAAGTCTTTCGATGACGTCGTTATTGTGGAATATCCCCGCAAGGGAATATATAGTATAGGATTTGTTACCAACCGAATGGAGATGACGATGGCGGAGAAGACATCAAGGCTGATTTCTGTTTTCATTCCGTCAACGCCCACACCTCTTTCGGGAATGATAATTCTTGTCCCGTCCGAGGATGTGACTGTTGTGGATATAAGTATCGAGGATGGGATTAAATTTATTGTTTCGGGCGGCGTTGCGGCTCCGAGAACATTTCGCGCACGAGAAAACGCCGAAGCATTGGGCACACAGTCGTCATCCCAGGGAGTCAGAGAATGAAACTTGCGAATTTGCTTGCCGAACGCCGGATAAATATGAAGCTGCATGCCGGCACGCTTATCGACGCCGTCAAAGAACTGCTCGATTTGTTAAAAAGCGAGGGGGTAAAATTTGATTACGATGAAGTCGTGCGTTCTGTTCTCGAGCGAGAAGAGATCGAAAGTACCGCATACGGACACGGCTTTGCTTTTCCTCATGCGCGAACCGATGCCGTAAGCGAGATGTACATTCTCATTGGCCTTTCAAAACAGGGATTGAGCGCCAAAACTGTCGACAATGAGCCGCTCAAAGTAGTGTGTCTGCTCTTAACTCCTTCGACTATCGCAAAGCTTTATTTGCAAACTCTCTCCGGACTAGCTTCGTTTGCGCGCAAACCCGGCATTATGAACAATATTCTTACCGCTGAAAAATCGGCCGACCTGATAAAGCTCATATCCGATGCAAATGTCACAATAGACAAGGAACTTATGGTCAAAGATGTCATGCGTCATGATGTCGCCTGCGTTACTCCCGATGACAGCCTTCGCGAAGTTGCCAATCGGATGTTCCGTTATCGACTGTCTGGCTTGGCGGTCGTTGATGATAAAAACAAACTTATCGGTATCATCAACGACCGCGACCTTATAAAGGCGGCCTTGCCGGATTACAAATCGCTTATTTCGAATCTAAATTATTCAATGGAAGTAGAGCCCTTTGAGGAACTGCTCAAGCAGCAGGATAAAATCAAGGTAGCTCAGTTATATCGCAAAGAATACGAAGTCACGACGCCCGAGACACGCATCGTCGAAGTCGCGGCGATGATGATTTTCAAAGATGTCCGCCGCGTCTTCGTAACCGAAAACGACAACCTTGTCGGTGTGTTGCTTCGTAAAGATATTGTCAACATGATAATTCGCGGCTGACAGAGAATCTGTTATTATTTAAAGGACAGGGAAGGGATTGATAATTATACATGAGTCATGAGCGGGAGCACTATGCGATTACGCCATCGCTCTATATTATACTAATACTTGCGATTGTTAGCACACTGCCCGGTTCGTGGCTAGGGTTGACACACGCTCACATTTCTCCGATTACCGGCGCGATTATATCCGGTGTTGCTATTTTCGGCGCGGCTTTTATGTTGTCATGGGCTGCCGAGGCCGCGCAGATCGATATCTCACAGGGACTTGCCATCGCAATTCTTGCTCTCATTGCGGTGCTTCCTGAATATGCGGTCGATTTTGTCTTTACTTGGAATTCTGCGCATGACCCTTCACAAAAAGCGTACGCCCTGGCAAATATGACCGGAGCCAATCGACTGCTGGTCGGGTTGGGCTGGCCGGTGGTGCTATTTCTCTATGTTTTTTTCAAGAAGAAAAAACAGATTGTGCTTGAAGAGAGCCAGCGCGTTGAAATCTTCTATCTCGCGCTTGCAACTCTTTATTCCTTCACTATTCCTCTCAAAGGAAGCCTCAATCTTGTTGATACTGTCATACTTGTTGGGCTGTATGTCATGTACGCCCGCCGCACCGCCCAGATGGAATCTGCTGAGCCGGAGTTAGTGGGGCCGGTTAAAATTGTCGCAAATATGAAAACTGTTCCACGGAGAGTGTGCACCGGACTCCTTTTTCTTTTCTCGGGAGCGGTGATTTTCTTGGTTGCCGAACCTTTTGCGGAATCGCTTGTTGCATCCGGGCGCTTGTTGAAAATAAATGAATTTCTGCTTGTGCAGTGGCTTGCTCCACTAGCAAGCGAGCTTCCTGAGTTTGTGATTGCCGCCACATGGACCCTTCGCGGCTCGGCAAGCTTAGCAATGAGGGCTCTTATCTCCTCAAAAGTCAACCACTGGACCCTGCTTGTCGGTACGATTCCGTTGGTCTATGCGATTTCCGGAGGCAAGATTATGCCGTTTGAACTTGACTTAGTTCAGGACCATGAACTGTATCTTACTGCGGCCCAGTCGCTCTTTGCCGTGGCAGTTTTCGTAAATTTGCGGATGAGCCGGCTTGAGGCGAGCGCTCTCTTTGCGCTTTTTATGGCCCAGTTACTGGTTGAAAGCATACGCCTCGAAATCGCCGCCATATATATTGTTTTGGCGGCTATCTATTTTACTCGATACCGCACTTCGCTTTTGCCCGCTTTCCGGGCGGGTTTTGGCCCTAAGAAGAAGCCATGATTGAAGAGGAGTCGAGAGTGCTAAATCATGGTCATTCTTTAACCTGTCTTGTTTCTGCCGGTTGAGCTTGGATAGGCGTGACCCTGAAACTTTGTTCATAAATTGCCGTTGACAGATGACTCCCAGACCGTATATTTGGTAAGTCTTATGATGAATAGTATAACCCGAAAATTTCGAACCGTAATCCATGTCTGGATTATCTCCCTTATTTTTTGCTCGTGGTTTCTGAGCGGATGGTCTTTAGCCAATCGGGATGTTACCTTCCATGACAATTCAGAGAAAATTAAAAATCTTCACTGTGATAATTTAACCCCGGCGCCAACAGCCGACAGCCCTCTCGATGAGATTGCCAAAGGGGAAAAGAAACAGAGCGGTGATGTTCATCAACAGCTGACCGCTTCACTTCCGCCCTCGGACAATTCACAGTTCCGAGCCTACGTTATTAACGAGCACTCTCCGCGAATAGTTACAATACAGCCAATTCTCATCAGGAATGGGGCAATTGCCTCAACGCCTGATCGGGTCTGCGCTTTGCTTGGCCGACAATTCACTCTTGTCGGCGCGCGTCCTTCCGGCACAAGCTAACTCCGTCTATACTTACTGCCTTGGATTTCACAAGGCCCTTTTCTGACAATTTAGAAGAATCGAACTATTAACTTTTTAACACAAAGGAGACCGCTATGTCTTCTGGACAAAAATGGCGCTGGGGCATCACCGCAGTACTGGTGATTTTATCCTTTATGGCGTTTTGGGATACATTCAAGCTTTGGACAATGGACGATGCCGAAAGATCTGCTTTGCAAGAAAGCAATCCGGACAAACTGCTTGAGTTACAGCAAAATTCAATCAGACTCGGACTGGACTTGCAAGGCGGAATTCACACCGTTCTTCGCGTGAAATCGGAGGAACTTGAGCCAGCTTTGCGCGAGGGAGCTGTTGACCGGGCGATGCAGGTTCTGCGCAGTCGAATTGACGGACTTGGTGTTGTCGAGCCGATTATCCAAAAGCAGGGCGAAGACAGAATCATTATTGACCTGCCGGGGTACACCGATGCCAGCAGAGCCGAGGCTCTTATCGGCAAAACGGCTTTACTCGAATTCAAAATGATGGAAAGCTTCGCAACTGCCGAGCAGGTCCTCGCCAAAGTTGACTCGGTTGTCCATAGTATGGAACTTGCCAAGAGTGGCATGACTGAAACACCGCGAACCCCTGCTGATACAACAAGTAAATCAACCGATACGGCATCAAATTCCAGCGATGTTCTTTCTGAAATGATGGGAGACAGTTCGCGCGACACGTCAAGTTTTGAGTTTGACGACAGCGCAAAGGTTGGAGCAGAGGAGAAGCCATTTTCTTCGCGCCTTGAGATCTCAATGTTCAACAGCAAGACCGGCATTAACTGGCCCGGCTTCATTGTCGGTCGAAACGATAAACCGATACTTGAACGCTGGCTGGCATTGCCCGAAGTCCAGCATGTTATTCCTCAGGGCGTCGAGTTTGCCTGGTCAACTCGCTCGTCGATTGTCAACAACCGAGAGGCCTATGAGCTTTTTGTGCTCAAACGGAAAGTCGAATTTCTCGGTCGATTTATTGAGGGTGTCAAACTCGGCGTCGGAGAAAACGGCGGATTTTCTGTAGACTTCCAACTCTCCGGAGACAACGCCAATCGGTTCGGTCAGCTGACTGGAGCTAACATAGATAAACCGCTTGCCATAGTCATGGATGACAAGGTTGAATCAGCCGCCTTTATCAATTCGAAAATCCGTAACCGGGGCCAGATAACAATGGGCTCCTCGGCGAATGTGGATGAAGCTCGCAACCTTGAGATTGTTCTCAAAGCCGGCGCGCTGCCTGCCCCGGTCGAAATCATCGAGAAAAATGTTGTCGGGGCCTCGCTTGGAGCCGATTCAATCCGCAAAGGATTCATCTCTTCGCTCCTTGGACTTATTCTCGTGCTGGCCTATATCGGCGCCTATTACCGGATGTCCGGGTTGATTGCCGATATCGGCTTGCTCTTTAACGTCTTTTTCCTGCTGGCTATCTTAGCGGGACTTGGAGCGACGCTTACGATGCCGGGCATTGCCGGTATCATTCTGACTATTGGTATTTCGGTCGACTCAAATATCCTTATTTTCGAGCGAATTCGAGAGGAGATGCGAACTGGCAAAACGATCAGAGCGGCTATCGATGCCGGATATGATCGAGCTTTCACCGCGATTCTGGATTCGCACGTTACAACACTTATTACTGCCGGAGCGCTCTTTATATTCGGCTCGGGTCCGATCAAAGGATTCGCGATTACTCTGTTTTGGGGTGTGACACTATCACTCTTTACAGCTTACGTTATCACCAAAGCAATTTTTGATATTCGCAAAGGATACAAAACGCTCAGCATCTAACCGCATCAGCAAGACTATATAAAATGAGGATATTATGTTTAGACTAATTGGAGATACGAAAATAGATTTTATCGGACAACGAAAAGTGTCCTTTATTGTCTCGGCGATTCTCTCCGCCATTGGCATTTTTGCCTTTGTCATGATTCTTTTGGGGAAAGCCGAGATGGGAATTGATTTCGCAGGCGGGGTCATGGTCCAGGGTCACTTTGAAAGCCCGGTTTCAATAGAGAGTGTCCGCGCCGCGGTGGAGACAGAATTCAGCGACGCTTCGGTAACTCAGGTGGCGGATAACGAGAACAAGACTTTTATAATTAAAACCAAACGGCCTGAAAGCGATGCCGCAGGCAGCGAAAAACTCGAAGCTCTGGTGGGCGCCTTGGAGAAAAAATTCCCAGGCAATGCCTTTATCCGTGACTCCGAGCATATTATCGGCCCTTCAGTAGGCGAAAGCCTCCGAAAAGACGCCGTGAAGGCAATTCTTATCTCATTGGTAGGAATTCTCGCCTACATCGCTTTTCGTTTCGATTTGCGTTCTGGTGTGGCCGCTACGATCGCAACTTTTCACGATGTCCTAGCGATTATCGGAATCTTTTATATTTTTGGGTTGGAGTTTGACTTGCTCATCGTGACAGCCTTGTTAACCATTGCCGGATATTCACTGACCGATACCGTGGTGGTCTTCGACAGAATACGAGAGAACCTTCGCAAGTACCGAACCAAAGGCGAGTTTGTTAATTCAGTAAACCTTTCCATCAATGAAACGCTCTCGCGGACATTGAACACTTCAATGACCCTGCTCATTGTCGTTCTGATTCTTTATGCCTTTGGCGGAGTGGTTTTGAAGAATTTCTCGCTTGCGCTGATAATCGGAGTTTTAATTGGGACGTACAGTTCGATTTTTGTGGCAAGCCCCATCCTTGTTGAATGGGAAGCCCGCAGTCCGAAACGATTTAAATAAAAGTCGTTTTCTCTCAGCCAAAAATCTTTTGGAAACAAGCCGTTCGGATATTCTCCGAACGGCTTGTTTTTTATCCAAGAGTTTAGACCCCTTTTCATATGTATGGGGGCGGCCTTCCCCACAACAGTCGCAATCTCCCCGCTGTATAAATAGTAAAGATTGTGTAAACTGTCTACGTTAAGGAGAAACAGATGAGGGAAAGATTATTCTTAGCAATTTTATTACTTGGGGCAGGAGGACTGCTTTTATCAAATCTAAAAGAGAACTCAGTAATAAGCCAGACATCGGAGTCTGTAATCAGCCAAATATTGCACGAGGAAACCGACGAAAGCCAGACAGCGAATATGGACAGCATAATATCAAATCATGTCTCCCATATTGTTGTCAATCCGACTGATATGCAGTGGACCGAGGGTCCGTTATTTCTGCCGTCGGGCGCCCGAGTCGCGGTTCTTGAAGGAGACCCAAGCCGGTCAGGCTTGTTTACTATTCGTCTCGAAATCCCTGCTGGGTATAGGATTCCAGCTAATTGGCTTTTCACCAATGCGACTATAACGGTCATTTCAGGCTCTTTTTCAATAGGTCTGGGAGACGTATTTGATGAATTTGAGCTCAAGGAACTTCCAACTGGAGGCTTTACCATGATTGGGGCCGGAACCAGACATTTTACCTGGAGTGAAAACGGCGCAGTCATACAATTAAGTGCAGCCGGGCCGCTAACAGTTAATTATGTGAATGAAGAAGAGAATCCTCACGCCGAATTCGAGGAACAGTCGACGGTTTAACCATCTTGAGCCAGTGAGGAATTAAGATATCAGCTATTTTTAGATTCCATTAGCTGGGCAAATTTTAAGCTTATTTAGCCTTCTTTTCCTCACTTGGCCAGATTTTTCGCCTAAAATGGGCAGACAATTGTATATTGCAGGTATGGGCTCAACTTATAACTACGCAACCTTTCGAACCCTTACTCTATTTTTCGCTATTTCCGTTACTTGGTGCTATTCGATCTCCGCCCAGACTCAGCAAAGAATCAGTCCGATACTTGTGAACCCGCAATCAGACCAGAGTTTACGTTACCATCCTGATCCGTCATCAATTAAAGTCGCCCGACTCCATTATAGCGGAGGAGGGGACTGGTATTGGGGAAGTTCCGCCGTGCCTAACTTTTTGAAATTCGTCCGCGACAATAGCGATTTTCCAGTCGATACAATTGAGCGGCAGGTTCAGATAATGGACGCCGATCTCTTCCGATACCCCTTTCTTTTCGCGACCGGACATGGAGTGATCAGTTTCTCCGGCGAAGAAAAAGAGCGGCTGAAAGATTACCTTTTGGGTGGGGGATTCCTGTTCGTCAATGACTCGTATGGGATGGCCCAGTCATTTTTGAAGGAAATGGCCACCCTCTTCTCGGAGCGTCCAGTTGTCGATCTGCCATTTGACCACAAATTGTATCACAGTTTTTATGATTTCCCAAACGGCCCGCCGAAAATCCACGAACATGACAACAACCCGCCGCGCGGCTATGCCATAATAATAAATGGCCGGGCTGTGGTCTACTTCCTTGTCGAATCTGATATAGGAGATGGCTGGGAAGACAGCCAAGTCCACAATGACTCGCCGGAGAAACGCGCTCAAGCTTTAAAAATGGGGCTAAACTTACTTGCCTACGCGCTGTTATACTAACGAGACAATAGGCGTTCCGCTCGATTGAAAAGGGCCGAACGACAATACAGAAAATGAAAGAAGATTCGCGAACAAAGAACAGCCGAGACACGCAAACACCGAGGAGTCTACTATGAGTCCGATTGAGTCCACCAGCAGCCTGATTGATAAATTAAAAGGAATCTTGCTCAAACAAAGGCTGATGCTTTTCACCGCCGGCCTGCTTACCACAGTTGCGGCTGGAGTCGGCATGTGGCTTCTGCTTTCAGTACTTGCCAATGTGATGGTACTTCCGGTTTGGCTCAAAGTCTCGTTGCTTGTGGCCACGGCTGGCGTCACACTTTTCTTTTTTGCGCGGTTTGCCTTCTCTCGCCTTTTCAATGGCAATATTGAGTCTGTCGCTTTGGGACTGGAACAGAAGAATCCCGAACTCAAAGGCCTGCTTATCGCCGCCATTCAGTTTTCTCGGATGAAAAGCAATCCCGGTTTTTCCTCGGAACTGATGGAAGCCACCCAAATGCATGCAATCAGTCGGGCTGGCAGTGTGAACTTTAACGAAATCGTTTCATTTCATCCTATTGCACGGACCAGCCGGTATCTTGCCGTCTCCGCCGTTCTTGGCGCGGCTATGCTCTTTATCTTTCCCGGACTGTTTAGTTACTCATACGAGGTCTTTTCCAACCCGACCACTGAAATTGCACCACCGCTTTCATATCAGGTTAATCCCATTCCTGGCACCACCGAATGGGTAAAATACCGCGACATCCAAATCGGCGCAGCCATTATCGGACAGAGACTGCCCCAGCAAGCTGTCATTCATCATCGTCTGACAGGGGGAAGCTGGCAGGAATCAGCCATTGATCTCAAGACTGTCGACTATGCTGCAATCGCCGCTGGTGATTCAGTCGTCGCCGAGTTGACTCTTCGCCAGATCAACAAATCTTTCGAGTATTATGTCACGGCCGGCCGGATTAAAAGCGATGTGCAAACGATTACCGTGGTCGACCGCCCCCGCGTCGAAAATATCCGCGTTGCCATTTTCTATCCTGACTACACCGGATTACAGCCGACGACAATCGACGAAAACAACGGCTCATTTTCTGCTGTGGTCGGGAGCCGGGTTAACCTCTCGATTGAAACAAACCTGCCGATGCAGAGCGCCGAGTTGGTTTTTCAGGATTCAAGCCGCACACCCATAACGGTCAACAACAAGACCGGTGAACTGTCGCTCGTTGTGGATAAATCGCGCAGTTATTATGTCAGCCTTGTCGATCGACTCGGTGAGACCAACCCCGATCCGATTGAGTACACAATTACTGCCATTCCCGATGAATATCCGACGGTGGATGTTATTCGCCCCGGGTTTGATGCCAATTTGACCGAAGAGATGATGCTGCCGCTTTTAGCGCGTATCAGTGATGATTATGGCTTTTCGTCGCTTGTGCTGAAATACTCGATTTTCTCACGCGGTAAGCAGTCGGCTGAAAACGTCGCGGTTATTCATTTCTCGGAGAAAATAAAAGTCGAAGGCGACATTGAATTTAACTGGGATATGGAATCGCTTGCCTTGTTCCCGGGAGACTATGTCAGTTACTTCTTTGAAGTCGCTGATAATGACCGCGTCTCCGGACCAAAAATAAGCCACTCGCGCCAGTATATCGCGCGGCTACCTTCTTTGGAAGAAATTACCCAGCAGGCTGAAACTGAAGGCGAAACGCGTATCAGTCAGACAGAGAAACTTATTAAGACAGGCAAAGAACTGGTACAGCGGATGAAAAGCGCCGGACGCAAGCTTGACTCGCAAAATCGTGACTCCAAAAAAGCCGACTGGCAACAGCAGAAAGACCTTGAATCCATCGCCGAAAAAAATGAAGAGATGGTAAAACAGATTGATGAAATGGCCAAGGAGATGGAGAAGTCGCTCGACGAATTAAAAGAGAACTCTCTGATGAGCCGCGAGATAATGGAAAAGATGGCTGAAATACAGAAGCTTTTCGAAGAAGTCGCAACCCCGGAAATGCGCGAAGCTCAGAAGAAGCTCATGGAAGCCCTGGAGAAACTTGACCGAAACGAGATGCAAAAGGCCATGAAAGACTTCCAGCTCTCCCATGAAGAAATGATGCAGCGTCTCGAACGGACAAAATCTTTGCTCAAAAAAATGCAGATGGAGCAGAAGATGGAAGCCATGATCCGCAAAGCCGAGCAGTTGGTCAAGGAGCAGGAAGCGGTCAACGAGAAGACTGCGGCTTCAAAGGATGAAAAACTTCCGGAACTCCAGTCAGCGCAAGAAAAAGTAAAGAACGATTTGGAAAATCTTAAGAAGGAAGTAGGTGAACTCAAGGAAGCAATGAAGAATGCCGAGATGGAGAAGTCTCCTGAGGCTCAAAAATTTGCCGAAGCGCTCGAAAAGACCGATGCCGAAAAAAATATGCAGCAGTCATCCTCGGCTCTTAAACAGTCGCAAAAGCCAAGCGCAATGAAGCAGGAAAAAGAGGCGCTCTCGAAATTGAGCGAGATGCTGAGTGAAATGCAAAAACAGCAGATGGCCATGCAGGGCGGAGAAAATAAAGAATCTGAACGTGCAATTCGACAGGCAATCGATGATGCCAATCAGCTATCTCAAAATCAAGAGAGCCTTCTGCGAGAAGCCGCAGCCATGCAGCCCAATTCGATGGTTATGCGTGATATGGCCGAATCCCAGCAGGATTTAGCCGCGGCGACCGAAGGACTTAAGGGAACGATCGCCGAGCTTGGCAAAAAATCCCCCTTTGTCGCCGCAGAACTTCAAAAGCTTGTGGATCAAGCCTCGCAGAATATGGATGAGGCCACAAAACAATGCGACAGCAAAAACAGCGCAGGCGCAACCTCCCATCAGCGCGAGGCAATGGCCTCGCTGAACAAGGCTGCAAATCGCCTAATGGAGTCGCTTGACCAGCAGAAACAGTGCAATAACCCCAGTAGCAGTTGCAACAGCGGCATGCCCAAGCTTGAATCGCTTGCTCAGCAACAACAGCAGTTAAACGAGAAGACCCAGGGGATGTGTCCCGATGGCCAGCAACCGATGCCAGGACAGGGGAATCGGTCGGCCATGACCCGTGAGGGACTTCAGCGAATCGCCGGAGAACAGGGTTCAATCAGGAAATCGCTCGAAGAGCTTGAAAAGGAATTCGATGGCTCGCGTCAGATTATGGGTCGCCTTGATGATATTTCCAAAGAAATGAAGAAAGTAGAAGAAGATCTCTCCAACGGAGAAATAGGCGAAGAAACATCCCAGCGGCAGTTGAAAATATTCTCGCGCATGCTTGAAGCCACGCGGACAATGCAGCGCAAAGACTTCGCCGAACAGCGTCAGGCGACATCGGCGAACTCACAAGCAGTCTTTCTTCCCGCAGAATTGAGCGGTGATTTGCTCAATAACAAAACCGAATTTGAAGATCGCCTGAGACGCTTTTTGAGCAGTGACTGCCCGCCGCAATACCAGGAGCAGATCAAGGCGTACTTTAGGTCGCTATTGCAAGCCGGCACAACAGAAAACAGCGCACCGCAGACAGCGCCAGAGGTACAGTGAGCACTTCATCGGCGAACCGGTTTATGCCTCAGTTTTTAATGATGCCTGTTTTGATATTTCTCGTCGGGGTAGTTCCGTCAGTATCATCGCAGGATGGCGGAGTCAGACCTCTCCCGATTGAGATAATTACAAATGAAAATGACCGCTCCGGCGACGAACGTATCATCGTTGCCCGTCAATTGATTCGCGCAAGAAATTTCGAGGGCGCATCCGCGTTGCTCGAAACAATCTATGAAAGTGCTCCGAGTAACGAACTTGCGGCCAATCTTCTCCGCGCATGCTATACCGAACTGAAATACCACGAGAAGAACGAGACGCTCCTCCGGGCGATGGCCGATCGCTTTCCGCTGAACTATACCTACCGCCTCAGTCTCGCTGAATCGCTTGTTGATCAAGGGAAAATTGAGCCAGGGAATCAGGAGTATGACAGAGCCGCTGAACTCTTAAAATCGCTGGGAGCAAAACAGTATCTGGTTATAGTGCGAAGTCTCATCGCCCATGGTCAGGAAGAAAAAGGTCTCAAACTCATCGAACGCGCCCGCACTGAAAGCGGAGATTCGCTTCTCTTTGGTCTCGAGCAGGGAACGCTCTTTGAGAAGCAACGGGATTACCGACGCGCCACTTTGACTTTTCTGCCGTTGACCGCCGAGGATACCTCGTTTATCGGCATAGAGGCCGAGAAACGGCTTTTTGCGATGCTTGAATTTGCCGAATCAACGACTATAGTAGAGAAAACCCTGTTGGAAAATATACCTGCTATTCTCGGAGGGAGGACGGCCGCGCTTCTGGCCGCTTATTATATCAAAGCCGGGCGATATGATGACGCCTTTGGATTTTCTCTTCGGCAGGATTCGCTCGATAATTCGCAGGGGTTTCCGCTACTTGATTTTATGAGGCAATGCAGCGAGAGAAAGGCCTACGCCCAGGTTATTCGGATGGCCGATATCTTTAAGAGCCGCTACCCCGACAGCCGGCTGATCATGGAAGCGCATTTCCGTCATGCCGACGCTCTTGCGGGGATGAACCATTCGACCGAAGCAATTGCAATGTATCAGGCGATGCTTCTCTCACCCAATCCGCAGGACAAAGCCGAGGCTCTATACCACATTGGGGATATTCAACTCAATAAGCTCGGTGACCCCGAATCAGCGCTTGCATCATTTACGGTATCGATCGAGGCAAGCAAGCGAGGCCTGCCGTACCTCAACTCACGCCGGTCGGTTCCCATTTGTCATGCCCGAGCGGGGCGATTGGATCAGGCGCAGACTGAGTGGGCGGCACTTGCGGGGCAAAAAATCGGTGGGGAAGATATGGTGGAAGAGTTTTTATATTCCCTCGCCCTTGTGGATTTCTTTACCCATAATTATGACTCAGCCGAGACGGGTATGCGACGGATAATCATCCAGCATCCGCGCGGATATTTTGTCAATGACTGTTTGCGCCAGCTTCTAATTATCTCTGAAGCCAAAGCGAGCCCGGCGATACTCAATGACTATGCCGATGCCTCATACTTTGCATACCGTCGGATGACCGACTCCGCCTCAGAACGGCTCGAGCGGCTGACTAACGCCGAAGATAAATTACTCGCGCCAGTCGCGCTTTTTGATTTGGCTCAGATTGAATTGAATGAATTTGATTCGACCAATGCGATTGGGTATATCGACCGGCTGGTCGACCAATTCCCGGATGCTCATCCCGTCCCATACGGACTGAAGATAAAGGCAGATATACTCGCCCAAGATGAATTATCGCGCCAGGAAGCGATTGCGATTTACCGTCAGTTGCTTGAATCGTATCCGAATTTTCCCTATAGCTCGGATGTCCGCAAAAAACTCAGACAACTGAATGAACCGTTGTCTGTCGGTTAAAATTCCTGAAGTTTTTCCCGGCCCTCTTTTAAAATTGCGACTTGCTGTTCAAGAGAGAATATCCGATGCTCATACATCTCGATCTTCTTGTTCTTGATCTTGGTCGTGGTTCGTACCAGCAGTCCCAATGAGATGAGCATGAAGAGAACCGAGTTGAGTCCGCGAAAGAACTCACCCATATTCATGATCGCGTCGACGAACGCAAGAATCCCGAGACAGAAAAGAATGGCACACCAGATAAACATAAAAACCTCCACCCACATATCTTGCCACCAGACAATAAAATAGTAGTTGGCATTGTCCGACAGGATGTTATATTGACGCTCAATTTTTTAATCCGTTGCCGGATATTACTATATATCGGCAAGTACAGGGAGCGGCTTGAGGAGCGATAAGGAGAAAGAAGTGGCAGAGCCTCAGATAGTGGGAAGCAATCAATTTGACAGAACAAATGCCGTTCTGGCCGGTCTGGTCTTCATTGTTTCATTTGTGGTCTATG
Source organism: Candidatus Zixiibacteriota bacterium (assembly GCA_034439475.1). Lineage (NCBI taxonomy): Bacteria > Pseudomonadati > Candidatus Zixiibacteriota > Candidatus Zixiibacteriota bacterium. Next base: position 1,934 of record JAWXAN010000046.1, on the reverse strand, counting down.
CCTTGACTGTCCAGCGGACCATCTCGTACTGGGATTGCGGTGAGTTTGCCGCAGCCGCGAGAATCCTCGGAATACCACATCCTCCTGGCACACCCCTCTTTGTCATTATAGGCCGGCTTTTTTCCGTTATTCCTTTTGTCGAGGATATCGCCCTTCGCATTAATTATATATCCGTGATCTCATCGGCCTTGACAGCCATGTTCAGCTATCTGCTTACCGTCCGGCTTGTTCAATATTTCTTCAATGGAGAAAAGCAAAACCCTCTATTTCGTTTTATCGCCTATTGCGGCGGCATAGCGGGCGGATTCTTTGTCGCTTTTTCAAACACTAACTGGGGCAATTCGGTGGAAGCAGAAGTTTATGGTTTGGCGCTTGCTCTCTCGGTCGCCATAGTCTGGCTCGCTGTGCGATTTTACGAAGAGCGGGGCACACCGCAGGCAGCCAGGACATTGGTTTTGGCCATGTATCTCGCGCTGCTTGGTGTTGGTATTCACATGACTGTTTTTCTTGTCGTGCCGGTATGCGCGATCTTCTTCATGTTCAACCGGGAAGCCGTGGCCCGAGACTGGGCATTGATCTGCGGTTTTGCGATTCTTGAACTGGCCATGATTGTCTTTTTTGCCGATGGACGGGGCGGGCATCAGCTCTTTCTGCTCATCTCTGGTGTGCTGGGATTGGTTCTGCTCGGAATGCTCTTCAGGAAAATTAACTGGGGAATTCTTATCGCAATCATTTCGGTCAGCACGATTATGATGAGTTTCTCGCTCTATATTTGGGCGACGCCGATTAGTGTCCTTGTTATTCTCGGATTATCGGTGTTGGCAAAACAAAACGGCTGGCGTTTTGAATGGAAGACATCGCTAGCCGTTATCCTTGTCGCCTTTGTAGGCTTTTCGGCGCACTTCTTTCTGCCCATTCGATCCGAACACAATCCCCGTCTTGACGAAAATAATCCCGCCCGTGACTACAATACTTTCATCAATTTTCTTGACCGCAAACAGTACGGCCAGGAATCGATGGTCACGCGGATGTTTAATAGACGTGGTGAGCTAAAAAATCAACTTGGACGCCATGCCCATATGGGCTTCTGGTCTTATTTTGAAGATCAATACTCGCGCCCGGGATGGAGCTTTGCGCCATTTTTTCTCCTTGGGCTATTAGGCGTCGGACTGGCTGTCAAGAAGCGAATGCAAATAGGCATGCCTATCCTCACACTCTTGCTTTTGACCTCTGTGGGACTTGCGTTATATATGAATTTTGCCGATGGCACGCAATACAATTTCCAAACTGGCGACGCTTATCTCGAGGTGCGTGACCGGGATTATTTCTTTACTCCGGCCTTTGTATTTTTTGGAATTGCCATGGGTATGGGCGTGTCGGCAATCATGTACCTGCTCTTTACAAAATTATCGGGGGCTGAAGGTCGCCGCCGAACTTTTGTCTATGCTTCGGGTGTTCTTATACTTCTGCCGGGCGTCGCTCTGGCGAAAAACTATTATCTTAGTGACCGATCACAAAATCGACTGGCCTACAATTACGCATACAATATCCTACAGTCGTGTGAAAAGGATGCGATTTTGTTCACATCGGGCGACAATGATACTTTTCCGATCTGGGCTCTGCAGGAAGTTTATGACTTCCGCAAGGATGTCCGGGTGGTAAATCTCTCGCTTGCCAATACTGATTGGTATATCGAGCAGATGAAGAATGTCTACGATGTCCCTATTTCACTTACTGACAGCCAGATTCTCTGGGTTCCCATAGTAGAGCGGGGACGAGAAAGCAGCCGTCCTGTTAAACAGTTCAATGACCGTCCACGGCGTCGCATGACCTATCTCCAGCCGACTATATTGAATGATCGGATTGTAAAAGTAGCCGATATGATGGTCGATGAAATTGTGCTCGAAAATAAATGGGAGAATCCGATTTATTTC
>JAWXAN010000045.1 GCA_034439475.1 Candidatus Zixiibacteriota bacterium | reverse complement strand
GGGTCGGTCGGGCGCGAAATTAAAGAGGGCAACCACGGGGGGTTGCCCCTACGAGAAAAACCACTTCTAATTCTGACTATTCCGTAGGGGCAGATCCCTGTGTCTCCCCTTTCAATTTTTGTGTCGGGCGAGGGCGCCCGACACCACAACGGATACAGACCAAATAGAAGAACACACCGTCCCGACGAATGTCGGGAGTGTGGTACAGGAATAAAGCAAGCATTGCCAGCGTATCGTCGTGATGTACCCAGCAAAACGGGACTCACCGCAACCATAGTATCGGGCAGACAAGTCAACCGCTCATTCTCCGCTGTATTCGCAACTGCTCGACTGGGTCTCTTCTATGATAATTTTACTTAAAATAGCCAGATTGGGTTTTATCCTCTCCCAAAGCCAGCGGGCAATAAATTCGGTCGAGGTGATAGACAATCCATCGACGTTGTTCAAATGTGTGTGGTCGAGCCGGCTCACAATCGGATCCACTATCCGTTTGATGTCGGCATAATCAATGAGGAACCCGGTTGTTTCGTCGACTTTACCATGCACCTGAATCAAAACTCGGTAGCTATGACCATGCAGATTATAACAGGGATGGGACGGCGGCAAATGGTCAAGTCTATGCGAGGCTTCGAACCTGAATTCTTTTGTGAGGGTAACTTTCATTGTTCTCCGAGTTATTTAGAGATGTGCTTCAGCGTTTGCGTTCATCCCCCCAGGCGAGAATATGCAATCGCGGGGAGAAACGCCAGCCCAGTCGATGACATTCTTCGATTACCCATGGCATTGCCGTTATTTGTTTCTCTCGCGTCCACCCTTCGGCCATGAGCATTATCGTCTCTGAAGGAATGAGCGGAAGATAGTCCAGTTCAATCTCAGCGATATCTTGCGGCGAGCCGACCACAAATTTGAAATCAACTTTTTGTGTTGCCATCAAGGCTTCGATTGCCGATGGAACACGATTTATCTGCGTCGGGAGACCATTATTTGTGAGTTTGGGAGAGCAGTTCCACCACGACACAAGTGAGGCCATTTCTTTTGACGGGGCGAACATCCCATTTGTTTCTACCTCAAAAAATGTGAACCCTTTCGCCTTAAGTTCATCCATGAGTGAAGGAAGTCTATCCTGATGAAGCATTGGTTCTCCGCCGGTCAGCACGATATGGACTTGTGACGGATTCAAGGCAGTTTTGCTGATGAGTTCGTTCGCTCTATTGGCAATTTGAGGGGCCGACATAAGCTCGGCTTGCTCGATTTTTCCTTCGGCCCAGGTAAATCGCGTATCACACCACGCGCATCCAAGATTACAGTAGTTAAACCGCAGAAATATCGCCGGATATCCTGCAAACCGGCCCTCGCCTTGAATTGACAAGAATGCTTCATTGAGCGGCAATGAATCGGCAAAGACGTCGGGCCACTGGGCTATTTTTGGAGAATATGCCATCGCTTATGCCCGAACCTTGGAGATATATTGTGTCGGGTCATCTACGCCCGCGTCTATAAATCCCCGGCGACGTAAAATACAGGAATCGCACTCACCGCAGGCATGTCCCGACGTGTCCGGGTCATAACAGGAGGAGGTAAGACGATAATCAACTTTCAGTCGAATGCCTTCGCGGATTATGTCCGCTTTCGACATGTTGACGAGCGGAGCCTTTATGACAAAGGAATTTTCTTCAATTCCTTTGCGAGTCCCAAGATTGGCAAGGCGTTCAAAGGCTGCAAGAAATTCAGGCCGGCAATCTGGGTAGCCCGAAAAATCAATCGCATTTGCTCCAATGAAAATAGTGTCGGCGTACAGCGCTTCGGCCCATCCAAGCGCGAGAGAGAGAAAAATCGTGTTCCGCGCCGGGACGTAAGTAATCGGTATCTCGCCCGAAGTCGGTTCCGAGAGTGCGTTTTTTGGGACATCTATTGTATCAGTAAGCGCAGAGCCTCCGATAGCGCGAAGGTCCAAATCGAGAATGAGATGGTTTGTGATGCCGAGGCTCGATGCCACGGCCTTGGCGGCGGTCAGTTCAAAACGATGACGCTGGCCATAGTCGATGGTTAATGCGCAGAGGGAATATCCTTCGCGTTTGGCAAGCGCTCCTGTTGTAGCGGAATCAATTCCTCCGCTTAGGAGAAGCACGCCTCGTTTTTGTGGATTGTTTGTCATCTATTATCTTACCTGCGTGGGAATATATACCAATACAGGAGAAAAGGCAAAAGGATGAGGAGGGGGAAGTTTTAAAAGAAACTACTGCACCAACTTGCCGCTTCTCGAACCGGTTGCCAATTGACATTCCCTTATGTACATTGCCCGCCATGAAAGAGTCATCATACGAAGGTCTCCAATCGGATATCCGTACATGGAAAACGCCGGCAATTGAGACATTCGACAATGTCTATTTGGATAGAGTCTTCGAAATCACTATGAGTATTCCAGAGTTCACCTGCATCTGTCCCAAAACCGGTCTTCCTGATTTTGCTCAACTGGAGCTGACTTACACACCGAAAGCCAATTGCCTTGAACTGAAGAGTTTCAAAGAATACCTGTTGGCCTATCGGGAGAAGGGGATATTCCACGAAAATGTAGTCAATCGGATGCTCGATGATATCGTCGCTGCTGTGAAGCCGGAACGAGCGCGGCTTCAAGGGGTGTTTAATTCACGAGGCGGGATACAAACAACAGTTGTGCGTGAGTTTAATACAGCCAAAGGAGAGAAAAGCTGAGATGCCATTTTTCGATAAGGAACAGATCGACCAGGCCGCATACGAGGACCTCTATGGAGGTATCGGCGAAATTTCATACAAAGATTTTTTTGTCGGCAAAAGCAATCTTCCGATTCGATTTCAAATCTGGACAATCCCTCCCGGAGGCTCCGAAGGAGAGCACAGCCACGAAGGCGCGGAAAATCTTGAAGAGATTTATTATGTCATTGAAGGCACAGCCGAGGTCCAATTGCCCGGCGGCAACAAACTAATTAGCGCCGGCGAAGCAATGCTGACCGGGCCAAATGAACCGCATGGCATTATCAATGCCGGCACTGATACGCTAAAGCTCGTTGTTATCTACGGTAAAGCAACCGGACCGCATGTCCCGGTCTGAACTATTTCTATTTTCTCTGCAACTGATTTAGAATAAGAAGAACAGTTCGTTAGAAGAACGGCTGCCATTTGGTTTTGTCCGGCGCTTTGCCTGCCAGACTCACAACAACAAGACACAGAAGCGAGGCCGCAAGGGCGGGATAGATTGTAGGGGTTTCGCTCGCCTGTCCCAAGGTTTCCCATAGAACAGTGACAATCATTCCGGCGGCTATCGAAGAAACACCGCCAGCCGCAGTTGCTCGCTTCCAAAAGAATGCCGCCAAAACTGCCGGGGTTATTCCGACACCGTACATTGTATAGGCATAGAGCGCCATTTCAAGCACTGACCCGAAAAATCTGACTTGGGCAAAAGCGATTATGCCCAAAATCACGACGGTGATTCGGGAGTAGAGCACCATATTTTTCTGAGAAACTTCGGGATCAATAAAGCGCTGGTAAATATCCCGCATGAAGTTTGTCGACGGCGCAAGCAGGAAAGAATCGGCAGTGGAAACAATGACTGCCACGATCGCTGCCAGAGCGATACAGCCCACAATCAAAGGCAAACCTTCTTTGACCGAGTGGAGAATTACCATGTCCGGTTTGATATCTGGATAGAGCGAACTGCCCACAACCGCAAGAATTACTATTATTGTTTCGATGAAGATCGTGCCGATTATCCAACCGATCACCGAGCGTTTTGCTGTCTTCTCATCTTTGGCAGAGAAGAACCGCTGGTACATGCATGATTCGCCCAATAGAAGGAGCATCGTGGGCAGGGCGAAGGCCAGGGCATCGGTTATCGAGAGCGTGCCAAGAATCTGAAAATTGGTCTCAGGCAGTGATTGGACGATTGTCTCCCACCCGCCTGCGCGAGAAATTAGAAAAGGAAGCGCGAGCACCAGACCAACTGTCATCATAATGCCGTTGACAACATCGGTATAGACAACTGAGACCATCCCCGCCAAAGCGGTGTAGCCAATGACAAAAATTGCAGTGATGAGAATGCCGTTGCTCTCTGAAATGCCGGTAACCAGATTCAACACCATGCCACCGGCGCGGAACTGGTATGACACAATAGCCGTGTAGGCTACGATAATTACGACTGCGCCAAGAAGGCGGGCGTACTTATTGTAGCGGACCTCAAGAATATCCGGCACAGTAAACTGCCCGAACCTCCTAGCCCGGCCCGCCACCAAATAGAGTACAATAAGAGCCAGCCAAACTCCGGCATCGAACCACAGTGCTGGGAATCCATTTTCATAGGCGAGCCCGGCGGCCGCGATTATGGATCCTGAACCGATCCATGTCGCGAGCAGTGTTCCCACAAGCACGGGCGCGGATAGTTTTCGACCGGCCAGCATGAAATCTTCCTGAGTTTTGATCTTTTTACTTCGATAACTCCCCACAAAGACCAGCAGTATCAAATAGACAAGGATTACCCAAAAATAGACCATTCCCTAAAGTGAAGGGCTTTTGGTGTTGTGTCAACAAAAGGATATGCCGTGATTAATCGCACAGGTTTGGGTATCAATCCAACCGATTGTCTCGCAATTCCCTTGATAATTTCATGTCTCATCTGCATATTCTAAGCCTATGAACAGCGCAATACCCGAACTCATTCTAAATAGGCGATAAGATGTCTGACTCTCCGCTTAAGCTCATCGGAACCGATGGCAGTCGCTACTATGCCTGGGATCTGAAACCGGGCAAGTTGCTTGTGGGACGAAAACCCGAAGCCGATATTTGTATTCCCGATAAGACTGTGTCCCGCAACCATGCCGAGCTGGATATATCAGGCAATGGCGGTGGATGTTCTGTACTGGACTTGGAAAGTCACAATGGCACAGCTGTCAACGGTACTCGGATTTCAAGCCGGGTCATGTTAAAAGCTGGTGACACCCTCTCGTTTGGACAGACAGAGTTTCGCCTGTCGTCCGGTGAGGACTCTACACGCATGGGGTCATCGACAACGCCCAAGCTTTCCAACACTGATTTGGATAAATCGGTTGTACTTTCGCTAAACGAAGTTCTTAAACCGTTGCCGACAAAAGTCACTGATTTGCCGGAGTTGTTTCCGACTCTCTCCGAGATGGCCCGTATGCTGGTTCTTCCTGAACCGAAAGAAGTCATGCTCCAGCGCTCGCTTGCACTGGTAGCCAAAGTAATCCCCGCCGAACGGCTTGCCGTTCTGTTCACTCAGGAAGATGGCACAAACATTTATGTCGCCGCTTCACTTTTGCCAAGCGGCAAGGACCCGGGAACATTTACGCTTTCGCGGACTATTATCAATGAGATTCTAACAAATAAAAGCGCGGTACTCATGGGAGATCCGACCGAAGACAACCGCTTTGCCGAACAAAAATCGATTGTCCAACTCGAGCTCAAATCCGCGATGGCCGTTCCCCTTTTCGACGAGGGTAAAGTGCTGGGTATTCTCTATGTCGATACTACAAATCCCATGCACCGCTACAGCAACGATTATCTTCGCCTGCTTGCGACTTTCGGCAATATTATCGCCTCGCGTTTGCTGAATTATAGTCTGCTCCAGGAACGCCAGGAAAAACAGGTGCTCGATGCCGAACTAAAACGCGCGGCATCGATTCAGCAAAAATTACTGGTGAAAGAAAGTCCGCTGATAGTGGGCTATCAGGTACACGCCTTTCAGGAGCCATGTCTAACTGTCGGCGGGGACCTCTATGATATGGCCTCTCTGCCGGACGGCCGACTGCTTTTTCTGGTCGGCGACGTCTCAGGGAAAGGAATGGGAGCCGCCCTGCTGATGTCAAATATTCTGGCCTCGTTCCGTATCCTCTACCAGGACCCGAAATTTGATCTCGTACGCGCGGTCAGTCAGGTCTCTTTACAGCTCTATGCCTATAGCGACCCGTCGGATTTTGCGACACTATTCATTGGCTTGATAAACCCGGCCACAAATCAAATTGATTTTATCAATGCCGGGCATAATTCTCCATTGATAATCAGGAAAAACGGCGCGCGGGAATATCTGGAGCCCTCGGGCACAATGATTGGCGCCTTTGATTTCAGCGCCTGGACAGAGCAGAATATTACCCTCTTGGAGGATGATCTTCTGTTTATTTACAGCGACGGCGTGACCGAAGCCCAGCATGGCGAACTGCAATTTGGTGAGGAACGCATGGAACAGCACCTTGATAATCTTCGCCACTTTGAATCAGAACAGATATCCGGAAGACTCATGAAAGAGATAGAATCTTTTGTTGGTGATTCGCCTCGCTCGGATGATATTACGATGCTCGTAATAAAAAGGGGAAAATAGATGATCGAGATAGGCAAACGCTTCGCGCATTTTACGGTCGTTAAGAACCTCGGCGAAGGTCGCCACCGGCGAAGTGCCTCTCTCACCAGACCAGAAGAAGATACTCGAACACTTCAATAAACTAAGCCCTGAAAAACGCAGGGCACTCGAAACATTACTCGGAATTGATAAGGAGGGCTAAAATGCTGCGAATAATCAACTTTGTCAGTAGCCTTATAGCGGGGATCGGCCTGCTTACCCTTGTTGTCTTACTACTGGTCTTGAGCATCGGACATATTCCACACGACTCCCCACTTCTTTGGTTGTCCATCTGCGGACTTCTGATAGTCCTTCCTCCACTATTTATGTGGAATGAATTACTGATGCCGCATCTGATTGCGTCGAAGTTCGACTTTCTATGCTCGAATGGTAGCGCGATCACCATCATGGTGGGGGTTGTGCTTTTGTTTTTCACCGGGGACAAAGCATTCAAGGTTCTCTGCGATCGGGGGGATATCTCCGCCTATTACAGTGAGCGTGAGGTATACGGCAGCGGCGGCGGTATTTATGAGTGGGACGAGGAGATGGTAACCATAGACGTCAAATACAGCTCCAGTTCCGGCCTGCTGAGTTTTCTGCTCAATTGGTACGGACTCGTCACCTGTGTCGTTGGGTTCATTTTGTTTATCCTGACTCTTACTATGAGCTACGCCGTGCTCGCCATTCACAAGAAAATAAGAGATGAACCATATGAGGACAATATCAGGAACACCGCCGAGATGAAGTCCAAGGATAATTAGAAGATGAAGTCTTTAACGATTCTCTTATGTATAGCCCTGAGCGTATCGGTTTCATCCCAAGATACCGTTCAGGTGAAATCCATCGCCGACGGTGACACTTTCACCACCACAACCGGAGAAAAGGTTCGTCTGCTTGGAATCGACGCGCCGGAGAATGATCCGAACTCTACTGCACATTTAACGAGGCTAATCGACGGCAAGGATATAACGCTCTGGTACGACAAAAACCGGACTGACAAATACGGCCGGACTCTCGCCTTCCTGCACCTGCCAAACGGAACCGATGTTTGTGAGCGGATGGTTGCTGACGGATACGCGCTGGTCTACCTGAAATATCCATGCTCACGAACCGACCAGTATTTGATAGCCGAAACCAGAGCCAGACAACAGGGACTCGGTATTTGGGCAGGTCACTTCAATTCGACACTCCTGCCTCAGGTCGCCCGACCTCTCATGGAAAAGGCTGTCTCAGAGTTCAAATCCCGTGTTCCGTCGCAAATCTGGCCCATTGGAGATAATCTTCAGGAACTCTACAATGGATACGTGCAATCTGATACGACACTTATTATCAACGCTTTACAAAAGTTGGATGAGAACCGAGGAAATCAGGGTGGCGACGAAAATAAACTGAGACTCGGCATCCTCAAAATCCTTACTGGGCAATACGCAGACGGGAAAAAACTGCTCGAACCAATAATTTTTGGACCGAAAGAATCAACGGAAGGAAATAATTTCGGTTTCGGTCTCTACTATGTGGGCGTGGCAAATGATGGCCTCGGCAATAAAAAAGACGCGATTGAAAACTTCAAACTGCTTCTCTCTTATTGGGGCAAAGCTGATATAGAGATAAAAGAGATTCGAGACGCGAGGGCGAGACTCGCAAAGTTGACGGGGTGATTCGGCACGCAGACTGGCATCATTTCTTCCATATCATATATTCTCAGCATACCCACTCCCAAGAGAAAGAAAAGATCACACCGCAAGCAGTGTGGTACAAGAATCAAAGAGAAGAGGAGGAGTGTGACCTGACGGTCACATTGTGCGCGCCAGCCCGACCCGCACGAAAAATCAATGCGGACATTCCCGGTCTGTCGTTGCGAGGAGCGGCTTCCCAGACGCGACCCTCTAAGGCGGGTAGGCGCGGTAATCTCAGTTCATCCGATATTCACCGGTAAAACCTTCTCGGGTTTCGATATCTTCACTGAATAAAAATCTGTATCCCCGCCAACTCTCCTATGCAACGCCGGTTCAACAGTCCTTACACAACCGAGCGGCGGCGCAATCTTGCGCAGAACGCCCCGTCAAAATCTTCAAAATCGGGATAGGTTTTAACAAAACCGCGGACATTGACCACCGATGAGTCAAAATACTGTTCTGCTGACTCAATTTCAAATTCCGGATTGCGCAAAAGAAACTCTTCGACAATTTGATCGTTTTCGGCCCGAATAATTGTGCAGGTAGAATAAACCATCACCCCGCCCGGCTTGACAAGCCGCGCCGCCCTGTCAATCATCTTAGTTTGAATGCGGACAAGGTTTTCAATGTCTTCCGGCGATTTCGCCCATCGCAGATCGGCATGTTTTCCGGCGGTTCCCCAGCCCGAACATGGCGGATCGAGCAACACCCGGTCAAAGGGGCCGCCTTCAAATTCGGCCATATCGGCCGCAACGGGTGAAATGATTTTGATTCCGAGTCGTTTGGCATTTTCGACAACTACTTGCAACCTCTGATGGGATTTATCTACCGCCGTCACACGTCCCTTGTTTCGCATCCGAACTGCGGCATATGTTGCTTTGCCACCCGGAGCGGAGGTTAAATCGACAACCTCGGTCCCCGGTTTCGGATTGAGGAGGCGAACTGCAAGACCCGCCGATTCGTCCTGTACAAATACTTTGCCGGTCTTTATGAGTTCACTTTCGAGAGGCAAACCGCTGGCATGCATGTGAAGAAACTCGGGCAAAAATCTTCCGGTCGAAAACTCTATCCCATTCTCGCGGAGTATTGCACCTACTTCTTCTTCTTTGGCCTTGAGATGGTTCACCCGATATGTAACCTTAGGCGGTCTATTGTATTCGACCAAAAGCCGCTCGGTGCGCTCCACTCCAAATTCCTGGAGGCAATACTTGAGAAAATAGTCGGGATAGCTGTAATAGTCGCCCAGAAATTTGACCGGATCGTCTTCTTTTGATACAAATTTTACTTTTTCAGGATTTCTGACTTTGGCACGCATTACGGCATTGACCAATTTTGCCTGGGATTGATCCAGAAACTTTCGGGCTAAATTGACCGATTCGGACACCGCTGCCGCCTGAGGCACACGGTCGGTGAAAAGTAATTGGTAGAATCCGAGCCTGAGAATATTCGCAAGCTTTATAGATAACTCAATTGATGGTTTAGCGAGAAAGAATTTTATTTCGTGATCAAGCCGCCGGCGCATTTTGACTGTGCCATTGACCAGCTGGAGAAAAAATCGAACATCTATCGGGCGAAAAATTTTACCTCTGAGAACGCCATCGATGGCGTATTCTATCTGCTGACCCTGCTGAATGTGTACGATTGCCTCAAGTGAAGCGGCGCGAACCAAATCATATGGTCCCCGGTCAGTCGTCAGCCTCTCAGTTTCGGTGCCAGCCATACATCAAATATCCATCGGATCAGTTATGCGTCCATCAGGCTCCATCCTGTAAATACGCTTACGGTGAAACGGTATCGACCGCGACAAATGAATCAATCCCTGACTGAGAAAAGAAAGAACTTCGGCAGGCCGGACATAGCCGCCATCGCCTATGCCCAAACTCATGCTGAGCATTTTTTGGTCCCTGGATATTGCGAAAATGCCCGGTTTGAGATCCACTGAGACCTCTTTGTCTTTGTCCTTACGGATATAGGGAAGCGTCGATGCAGACATAACAGCCTCGATGGCAGAATCGAGTGTGTCGAGCCCATTCCATTCATCGATCGGAACAACATACTCAACCCGGTTGAGCGCAGCCGAGAGGGAACTGTTCTTCTCCCATGCAATAGATGCCTGAACAATTTCAATTCCATCAGGTAAAGCTTTTTTCAAATCGTCTATCATATATGGCATACAATTGGTCTCGAGAGTTATATCGACATATTCGGCCTCAGAAGTGAATCCGAGCGGAAGCGGCGGCCCGAACGAGAGTTTCATCGTCGGTGTCATTCCCTGACTATATGCCACAGGAAGCTCAGCCCGGCGAATAACTCTCTCCAACAGGCGCATATTGTCAAGATGGGACATATATTTGTAACGGGCTGATTTGCTCCATTTGACCCGAACCCGATTTTTGGTCGGGGCAGCAGCATTTTTTGAAGCCACTTTTTTCTTGCTCCGCCCAAATTCCGAAACACTCTCTTCGGGCTGAACTGCGCCAAAAATGTCTTGCTTGTCATGGAAGAGCGGAGTAAAGGCTCTTATAGTAAACGGGGTGGTCTGCCGCTCCTGCTTCAGTTGCTCGCAATCGGCGCCGGAATGAATGTGTGACCAAGGTAACGAGGTTGAAAGTTGAAGCGGGCTCAAGAGCGAAGGAAGTTCGAAGCCATGCGCTGCCAGTGCGGCAATCCAGCGTTCATATGAAAAATCACTCTGCCATCCATCAAAACGGCAACCTGACCGATAGGCTGTCTCGATAACAGAGGCCATTTCTCTCCCGCCTCGTCCAAGGGCGACTGCGATAAGCCCTTGATTCACACCAAATAATTTGAACTGGATTGAATTAATTCGTGTCAGGCGTTTCACATAGCCAACCCGCTCCATCAACTCGGCCTCGCTGAGCGAGCCATCCCATTGAAACGGCGTGTGAGGTTTAGGGAGAAACGGAGCAAAGAGGACAGTTAGATTCTTTTTGCCACGATAATCTTCGCCGATCCGGACAATCTCTTTGCAAATGTCAGATATGCCTTTGAGGTCGTCATGCGTTTCGGTCGGCAAGCCAAGCATGAACACAAGCTTGATTGAATTCCACCCTTTGGAGAATGCAAGCCGCGCGGTGTCATAAATTGCGGCATCAGGAAAATCCCGGTGGATCAAAAGCCTGAGCCTTTCGGTGCCAGCCTCTGGAGCAATGGTCAGCCCGGGACGCTTTACGCGAGTCAATGCCTCAAGTGTCGCCGCTGACACTGTCCCGGGCCGAAGCGCCGGGAGGATGACCGAGACCCTTCGGCTCTCAAGTTGTTTTGCAAGACTGTTTATCAACGAATCAAACTCGGGCCTGTCTGGCTCAGGCGGCGACAAAAGGCAAACTTCGGAATACCCCGTGCTTCCCAACTGACTCTGCACTTGTTCGGCTACTTCACGCGACGGACGAACCCGTACCGGCGCAGAAACCGGATTAGTCTGACACCTCTCACAGCCTGAACCGCTCCCGCGGCTTATCTCGACCGGAAGATTATTGGTCAGCGTCTCCACAAGCGGCAAAAGGGGGGATTTCGGATAGAACTCGGATCTGAGTTTTTCCACAACACGGCTACGAATTACCGCCGGTGCAAATGAAAACAGAGGCTTACGGTCAGAATCATAAAACGCTGGTACATAGACCGATGGAACGTTTCGGCAAATCTGTTCGAGCACATTTTTTCTTTTTTGACCCTTGTTTTCATGGACAACAGTTAAAATTTCAAGAAGGCCTTCTTCGGCATCGCCTAAAAAGAAAAGGTCAATAAATCGAGCCATCGGCTCGGGATTGGATGTTGCCGGCCCTCCCGCAAGAACCAATGGCTCATCCTCGCCCCGACGCTCTGCATCGAGTGTGATTCCGGCCAGCTCGATCATTGTCAAAACATTTGTGTAGACCGTTGTGTCCACCAATGTGAAACCGAGCAGATCGAAGTCTTTGGCGGGACGTCCGCTCTCAATGGCGAACAGGGGTATCGATTCGGTTTTCAGAAGAGCTTGGGCGTCATGATCCGGCGCAAACACCCGCTCACATAGAAAACGGTCGTCGCGGTTGATAAGGTGATAAATTGTCTGGACGCTGAGAGCCGTCTGGCCGACCTCGTAGCGGTCGGGATAGGCATGCAGATATGATAGCCGACCTGTCGGGTCTTTGATACATTGCCCGGGCTCGCCGCCTGCGTAGCGGCCGGGTTTTATGACAAAAGGATAAAAACGCCTTGCTAAAAGCTCTTTCATAGATATAGTCAAAATTGCTACGGGTTCAACAATTCGAGTCTGGACGACTCAATTATAACAATTGGATAGTATTCACGCAACGATGAAAAATTGCTCACATTAGGACTATTCTTTCGCGAGTTACCGAACAAACATAGATGAGTTAACTGGCTTGAATAGCAACTCATTGCAAAATCGCTAGAGACTCAAAGTGAAAAATAGTGTTACAAGACAATGACTTACACGTAGGGAACCCACTTTCATTGATAATTCATTGTTCCCTCATTAGAACGAATCGACCTTCGGGAGTTCTGGGCAATAAGTAATTTCAGCCCAAACCACTTTTTTTCACTATCTTCAACAGTGATTCTAAATACAAACCGTCCGATTCTATCCTCTGCATTGGAGCCATTATGAACCAGCCTCGATTTTTACTTTTACTTACTGCCCTTTTTCTCTCTGCCACACTCTCAATCAACGCTGGTGAATTGACCCCCGAGCTTGCATCATCGATTTCCACTGCTCGCGCCGACTCGCTTGTCCCAGTATGGATTAAGCTTCACAGTGAACGACAGCAAGCCCGTCTCGCCGCCACTGTTGCTGATGTTTCACTCGATCGAGCCGAACGCTACCAATCGGCTGCCGGGGTTCTCAAAAGCGAAAACGCCGCTTCCCAAGAATCACTAATTGACTATTTGGAAGAACTAAAGGCCACCTTTCGCGCTGATAACATTCACGGTCGATGGATTGCAAATATTATCGAGGCTGATATCGCACTCTCCGAAATCGAAAAGATTGCTCTCCGCTCCGACGTGGAGATAATAAGTCATAAACTACGGGTTGAGCTGATCGAACCTGAAATCCTAGCCGAACAACCCGCGTTGTCGACATCGGTCACTGCAAACCTGACCTATATCCGCGCTCCTCAAGCATGGGGCATGGGCTATACCGGAGCCGGACGGGTGGTCTGTTCCTTTGATACCGGCGTCCAGGGCTCGCACACAGGACTTGCCAATAACTGGAAGGGTAAAGACGGAGACTCGACTGCGGCTTGGTTTGACCCGCTTCAGGACACAAAGTTTCCACATACCTTCTCGACCGGAGGAGTTTCCTTTTGGCATGGCACTCACACGATGGGGACTATGGTCGGCATCGCCCCCGAGACGACCGGAGTTGCTCCTGCCGCCAAATGGATTTCAGCGGCAGTCATTGATATTCCCGGCGCTTCAATTTTGGAAGCTTTCGAATGGGCGGCTAATCCCGATGGGAATCCGAACACTGTCGATGATGTTCCCGATGTTATCAACCATAGCTGGGGCTATGCCGATATTGGCTGTCTTGATGCTTTTTTTGAGGCCGTAGAAAACACCGAGGCGCTTGGTATTGTCAATATATTCGCCGCCGGAAATGAAGGATCGACTCCGAATGCCATCAGAAATCCGGCCACCCGCGCCCTTGACAGCCTTGATATGTTCGCTGTCGGCAATCTCAATGCTACCGTCAGCCCAGCAGTTGTCTCCGGAAGTTCCTCTCGCGGACCATCGGAATGTGTTGGCGGAGGAATAAAGCCAAATGTTGTCGCGCCGGGTCAAAGTGTTCGTTCGACATATCCAACCAATCAAATCCAGCCGGGAACTGGCACATCGATGGCCGCTCCGCACGTCTCGGGACTGGTTGCGCTCCTCAGACAGAAGAATCCGAATGCAACAGTGCGCGAGATAAAGCTGGCGATCCTCAATTCAACGGTACGCACCGGTCTTGGGGCAATCCCCAACAATATCGCCGGCTGGGGATCCATTGATTGTGTCAATGCCCTAAATGCTCTCTCTTCAACGGGGATAGACGCGAACATCCGCGTCTATGATTTCCCGCACCAGCCGATTGACCCGGGTGATATTATTGCCGGCAAAGTTATTTTGCAAAATCTTGGAGCCAACGCCGCCAATGTGAATCTTACCATTACCGGAAGCAATCCCTTCCTGACAGTACAGGACGGCAGCGCTTCCTTTGGAACGATTATCCGTAATGATACGGTAACGTCATCAGATAATATCCAGGTTACAGTCTCGCCAATCGTTCCGGTTGGGGCCTTGGTTTCGCTCGATGTCTTAATCACCGGAACGGGCTTTACCCAAACGGCCAAACTTTTCTTTCTGGTAGAGCCGAAAAGCCGGAGATCAATGGCGACTCACACACCGGGCCGAATCGAGTTTACAGTTTCAAATTACGGCGTATATGGTCTTGGCCCAGGATCACTTTTTCCGGCTGGCGGGTCTGGTTTTAAATTTGATGGGAGCGGCAATCACCTGTACGAAGCCGGACTTATGATTGGCACCGGCCCAACAAAAGTCTCAAGCGGTGTGCACGAGTTTATCTTTGAGCCGGAGCTGGATTTTGTTGTCGCACCGGGCGGCAATATTGTCTATGAAAGTCCCGGCGATGCCGCCCTTCAGCAGACCTATTCCAAATTCACCGATGACAGCGCCAAAACTCCCATCGGCTTGGAAATTACTCAGGAATCATTTGTGCGTTCCGGACCCAATAATGATTTTGTTATTATCCGTTTTATCATCAGAAACAAAACGGCCTCCGTATTGAATGGTCTTCGAGTCGGACTCTTTTTAGATTGGGATGCGGTCGGCTTTGCAGACAATGCCGGGGGATACGACGACACCAGCAATTTTCTATGGACAGCACACAACACAGGCGGCTTACTCTCAGATTTTCGAGGTGTGAAAGCGATTGATGCGACACTGTCCTCGGCCTTTACTGCCCGGGCCGATCTGTTGGTCTACACGCCAGCAAATAATGGTGATGGCTTTACGATGGCGGAAAAATATACCTCACTCACAAATGGAGTTGCCACCGCCAATACATTTAAAGCGTCATTGTTTGATTTATGTCAGGTGCTGGCAGTCGGGCCGCTGAGCCTCGCCGCAGGCGCATCTGATACAGTCGCCTTTGCGCTTCTGGCTGGAGAGACTTTTGCAGAGATAACGGCGGCGGCCAATAAGGCATCTTCGGTGCCGACCGATGTCGAAGAGCCGGGCGAGGAATTACTTCCCGGGTCATATAGCTTGCACCAAAACTATCCGAATCCATTTAATCCATCCACGACCATTTCATTTGAAATGCCATCGGCCAGTGATTACGAGTTGACTATTTACAACACTCTCGGGCAAGCGGTGAAAAAATTTGATGGGCAGGGCAAAGCCGGCCGAGTTGATATTGAGTGGAATGCCGGTTCATTTGCTTCGGGGCTTTACCTGTACACATTGCATGTGGGAGATTTCGCTGCGAGTCGAAAGATGCTTCTGCTGAAATAGGTGAAGAGGGAAATATCGAATCTCGCAGCACGTCATTGCGGGCAGAGACTTCTTAGGCGAGGCATGGCAATCTCATGTTTTCTTCCTCCTGTAGCGATTCCGCCGCGGCGGGCAGCGGTTCAGTGATTCTTTATTCACGGAAGTATAGGACCACTGTTCCGATGACCGTCGGGACTGGCCCACTCTCTCAATGTCATTCCGGCGCAGGCCGGAATCCAGGGTAAATAAGCGTGCAGGCCGTCTCTGGCCAGTACCTACATAAAGATCACACCGCAAGCGGTGTGCTACACGATTTAAGAAGCAACCCCATGTTACGTGGGTGGTGTGCGTCCTCGTGCACCAGCTTATCCTCAATATGTCGTTGCGAGGAGCGACTTCCTAGGAGTGACGCGGCAATCTCAGTTAAATATTCCGTCGGGTCTTGACTATATCGTTGCGTGAGCAAGAATATAGGTGTGACCTGACGGTCAGTTGGCGCGCGACAGTCCGCCGCGGCGGACCGCGCAAAGAAAATTAATGATAGATACCGGCCTTCCCGGTACGACATTGTGAATGTTTCGTTGCGAATCCGTTGCAGGCTTCTGAGACTCGACCCTCCAAGCCTGCCCGGTGTGGCTGGCCCTCCTATCTTCGATTCAATCAAGAAACGACACCGCCTCAAACCCGAACTTCTTCCGCACAGATACCGCCTCCTTGGCAAATCTCGTAAATACGCACATCTGCTCCGCAGGTACGGTCGACAAATCACAATCCCCGCGCATCCGATACTCATGCTCATTCCGCCAGTCGGTCACTTGTCCGATTGATTGGGTTTGCCATGGTTCAATTCCGCCTACACTTGACTTATCTGACGAATCATAATAAACCACTGGTTCAATTCCGAGCCGCTGGGCATACTCTTTCCTGATGCCTATTCCATACGGTTCAAATGACATCTGTGAAAACCTCGCCCGCCATCGCATAAGTGAAATGGCTTCTGAAGGAGCCAGATCAGAAAATGAGGCTGTCGCAATTTTTCCGGGCATACGCCAAGCAGAGCCAAGTATCTTCCTTTGTTCCAAAATCCTGCAAAGCGTGTCGAATGCGCCACGCGGGTATTTTATCGACGAGATGATATCTCTATAATAATCAAGGCTTCGCTCGTTCGGCCAGCGGCCATGGGTCGCGCGGGTCCAATGAATTATATAATCATACTTACAATTGCATATTGATGAGGTCAATGTTTGACGATCCAACATGTACGAATATTGTTCATCCGGCTTTTTGTGCGTTGTTTCAAAGTCTTGCACAATCTGTTTGCCGCCAGCTTTGGCTTGGGTGATTAACGAACTTAGATTCCCCTCTGGCCGTATGGATATCGGAACGAGAATCCCCGCCGCGGACAAAATTGCCATGTCACGAGCGTGAAGGATTTCGGATTTACCATCCGATGCAGTCGCAGAAACTTGAATACAAGTAACCATCCTCATTGCAAGGCCGAACTGTGAGAGAATGTGTTCCGTTTGTTCGGACTGAGATTGTTTTGGGTCTTGAACCAAGTACAACTCAAGCGGGACTTGTTCTATCGAGGCCAGCGCCGTCACCAATTCCCACGTCGACATTCCCGTTGAACTGATAAGCGTGAAATTATTCTGCTTGATCCACCGCACGGTTTCGATTGTCTTTTTGATCCATGCATCGCCGCCGCATGGCCGGAGTGACTGGCGTGAGTTTAAAATTGCTACGCGCATAAAACTTTTTTTATGCCCGCGCAAACCGTCGGGCCAATTTTGCGCCGAACGCCGCAAGCACAAAAACAATCCCGCCCACAACCGCCATGAAACCTGCAATCGAGGCATCGAAATACGAAGCCGCAAAAAATCCTCCAACCGCGCAGATGATGCCGACCAGAACCGAAAGCGCCAGCATCACAATCAGACGCGAGGTGAGCAGATAGGCAGTCGCGCCCGGGATTATGAGCATGGCAACCACCAAAATGGCTCCAACAGATTCGAAGGCCGCAACGACTGTAAGCGATACGACTGTCATAAGGGCGTAGTGCCATACGCGTTCCGAAACGCCGATCGCTTTGGCCATGCGCGGATCAAACGAAGAAATCTTTAACTGCTTATAAAATAGTCCAATGAAAATCAGGTTGATCAAAAAGGCCCCGCCCAAAATCCAGACCGCCCGTGGTCCGATGCTTTGTCCATTCAGTGTAAATGTATCCCATGGCGTATAGGCGATCTCGCCATAGAGCACGCATTCTTGATCCAAATCTATTTGCCCAGTGAAAATCGAAACTAAAATGACACCGATAGCAAAGAGCAGTGTGAAAACTATCCCGAGCGCGGCATCTTTATAGAGCCGCCCTGTTCGGCTCAGCAGTTCAGAGAGATACGCGGTCGCGATTCCCATAACCCCCGCGCCAATCACCATTGGCAAGACATTCCTGCTCGATGTCACAAGAAAGGCTATCACCAGACCGGGCAGTACCGCATGGGAGATGGCATCGCCAAGCATGGCGTTTTGCCTGAGTACTAAAAAACATCCGATCAGTCCGCAGGCCGAGGCCGCAAGAATACCGGTCAGGATAATCCATAAGTCTGGTGTCATACGCCCTTCTGTTCTGTAGGATAGGGAATAGGCTGAAGGTGCGGGTCAAAGACAGGGTGGTCGAGCATCTGACTTAGCTGCTCTTCCATTTCGGGTGTGATAATATGCTCCATATCCTCAGCATCGCGATGGACATGATCGCCCGGCAATTCAAGATAGCGAGTAAGATAAACCTCCCACAGCCGATGAAGACGCGTCACTCTGGCCCCCGCTGACACGCCATTTTGGGTTAGCCTATACATGTCGACTTCACGCTCAAGAAATCCCTGCGCCGTCAACTGCGAAAGCCCCGACCGCAATTCTGTGGGAGTAAACGACCACATATGAGCTATTTCAGAAACGGGATAGTAGGCATACCAATTTTCGCGCTCCATGCCTACTCTATAGAGTGATTTGACCAAATGGTCTCGCGTTATTTTGCCGCGATGTTGGTAGTGGCGAAGGATACGGATGAGGACTCCCCGTCTTGGCGAAAATAAAATTGAGACCGCAAAAATTCCGCTCACTACAATAACTATCCAAGGGCCGGTAGGAAGTGACGGCTTAAGAAACGATATGTATGAACCAAAAAGTCCGGCCAACATTCCGAATATCGAAGCCAGCATTAGCATTCGCGGCAATCTGTCTGTCCACTGTCGCGCGGCGGCGGCGGGGGTAATTAACATTGCGGCCATGAGCACAACACCGACAGCCTGCAGACCGACTGTGACGGCCAACACGATCATGGTTGTCAGAATAAATTGAAGCCTACCGACCGGAAGCCCGACAGCGAATGCGAATCCTGTGTCAAAAGAAACCAATTTGAAATGGCGATAACCAATTGTAACCACGCTCAACATGCACACAGTCACAACAGCAAGCGCTACAACATCCTGGCGGCTCATCGCCGCCGCTTGACCAAAGATAAAACTTCCAAGCCCGGCCTGGGATCCCGACCCGCTTTTTTGAATGTGGGTCAGGATTACTATTCCTAAACCGAAAAAAACAGTCAGAACAATTCCCAATGCGGCATCGAGCTTGATTTTCGTGTAGCGGTCGATGGCATTAATGGAAAGCGCGCCAAGCCACGCGGTGGCAGTCGCGCCAAGTAATAGCGGCACGAATTCTTTCTGGCCTACGATTAAAAATGCAAGTCCGACACCCGGCAGAGCGGCATGGGCCAGTGCATCGCCAAGCAACGAGCGTCTTTGCAGATAGGCAAAACAGCCCAAAGCTCCAGCGGCTCCGCCCAAAAGAATGGAGCCGGCGATTACCTGCCGAACATTGGCATCGGCCAATGAAAAAAATCGAACCGTTAATTCCCAAAAATCCATACGGTTATGATTTCGTGATAAGTTTCTCTGCGGCTTCGGCAAGCAACACAAGTTTTCCGCCATATGTCGCCCTGAGATTTTCCTCATTGTATATCTCAGCTGTCGGGCCAAATTTTACAAGCCGCATATTGAGCAGCATGACCCAGTCGAAATACTCACGCACTGTGTGCAGATCATGATGAACGACCAGACAGGTTTTGCCGCGATCTTTAAGTTCTTTGAGTAGTGCCACTATCGCTTTTTCGGTGTTAGCGTCGACGCCGGCAAACGGCTCATCCATCAGATAGACCGATGCTTCCTGAGCAAGGGCCCTTGCGATAAATACTCGCTGCTGCTGTCCACCGGAGAGCTGGCTTATCTGGCGTTTCGCAAAATCCGCCATGCCGACTTTGTCGAGCGCCGACAGCGCAATCTCCCGATCCTGCTTTGAAAGTTTTCCGAATGCGTTCATGTGACCATAACGACCCATCGTCACAACATCGAGGGCATCAACTGGAAAATCCCAATCGACAGATTCCCGCTGAGGTACATAGCCTATCAACTGACGGTTTTTCTCAAGCGGGTGGCCGTAGACTTTAACATAGCCCGACAAAACAGGAAGAAGACCCATGATGGCCTGAATAAGAGTGGACTTGCCGGCGCCGTTCGGTCCTACAAGTCCAATCAAATGTCCTTCAGGGAGCGAAAAATCAATATTCCACAGTACCGGTTTTTTGCGATAGGCCACGGTCAAGTCATGAACTTCGATTGGAACTGGACGGTCATTCTTTATCATAGATAGAAGTGTCCTTATCGCAACGCCGCGACAATTGTGTTGACATTGTGCCGCACCATCCCGAGATATGTTCCTTCGGGCGTGCCTGACTGTCCCATCGCATCGGAAAAAAGCTCTCCGCCGATTATGACCTTATGCCCGCGAGATGTACAGCCTTCGACAACGGCTTCGATCGTTTTCTTAGGCACTGAGGATTCGACGAAGACCGCCTTTATTTTCTGTGATACAAGCAGGTCAACCATAGCGGTGACATCGTAGAGGCCCGCTTCGGTGACAGTTGAAATCCCCTGCAGACCCCGCACTTCAATATTATAGGCGCGGCCAAAATAGCCGAAGGCATCATGCGCGGTAACTAAAATTCGCTGGTCTTCGGGAATTGTTGCCATCTGTTCCTGCACCCACTGATGAAGCTGGGTCAAGGAGTCAAGATAGACCGTAGCGCGTTCATGATACAGGGGACGATTTACAGAATCAAGCTGAGCAATTTCGAAAGCTACCGCTCCGACGGCCATCCGCCAGAGTGAAACATCGAACCAGACATGCGGGTCGGGATGTCCTTGAAATTCGGTCGGATGGCGGAGTTCTGAATCCAGAATTACGGCCGCCACTGCGACTGTTGGTTTTGATTTCGACATGTTCTCAAAGACATCGACCATTTTGCCTTCGAGATGGAGGCCATTGTACAGTATCAAATCCGCCGTCTCGAGCTGATCGACGTCTCCTTTTGTCGCTTTGTAAAGATGCGGGTCCACACCCGGCCCCATCAGCGCGGTCACTTGGATATTGTCACCGCCGATAATTGAGGCCGCATCGGCAATCATCCCCGTTGTCGTAACAATAGAAAGCTTTTCTTTCGCGGCGGTCTGATCATTTTTGGCGCAACCTCCCGTGACAGCGGCCAAAATTAATAGCAGAGACAGAAATGTGTTGTGTATGTGATACTGTTTCATTCGTTTGTCTATTCCATTCTTTTTTTATTATTTAGCTTCGCCAGCCGCTGACCTTTTTGGCCGGAAGATTTTTGAAATCCGATTCCCCCCGCGAAGCCGTCTTCTGGAAACCAGTAATTATTGTGCGCTCTTCTTCGGAGAGCGTTCTCATATATTCAATGAACTCATGCAGTCGCTGTGCGGTCTTGGCGGAAATACCATGTTCAATCTGGCAGGCATCAATTTCAGCAAGCTTTGGAGATAGTCCAAGTATGTCGGTGAAAAAGCATACAAGGTCGTCATGTCTATGTACCACATCCTGAGCGATTTTCCTCCCTGCCGCTGTCAGGTCTACTTCCTGTCTATGGTCATGGCGAAGCAATCCCAACTGGGTAAGTTTTGTGACTGTGCGGGTGACAGTCGGTAGCCGCGTCCCGAGCTCGGCGGCGATATCGGTCACACGAACATTATCAACATTGTTGGCCCGTTCCATCCGGTAAATGGTCTCAAGATAATCCTGCTGCGCCGCAGTGAGTGTACTTGCGATTTCTTTCATACAATTTTCATGTTAAAATCGACTACTGAATCCCAAAAATGGATTTATGTTCTCCGCTGACTTTGTCAGGCCAATATTGACTCCGCCGTCGAGCTGGAGATTGCCGCTGACGCCATAGGTCAGTCCAAGATCGCCGGTCGTTACTCGCGGTGTTGCAACATCGGCATTTGATTTATTGAAAAGTTCGGCGTATGCGCCCAAGGCATCGGAAAGGCTATGACTTATGGTAGCCGAGGTTATCAAAGTGAGGTCATAGCCGTCGTCGGCTCCGTTACGAACCAAATCGGTTTCGGCCATAAGTCCCATTCCCCACTTGTCACTCAGTCCAACAGCTAGTGGGAAAATCACGCCTCCTTCGACATTCCCACTCCCGCGTTCTGAGCCGCTCGTGGGAAGGGAAATGAATGGCATGACCCCAAATGCAACCCGTCCGCCGTCGTTCCCCCACAGATTTCGCTTCACCCTAATCACTATGTCGCCAAATCCAGAGAGTTGCTCATTTACGCCAAGGCTCGGAGTTTTCACACTTTGCCTCTGGTACGTTTGCAGGATCAACTGAATATCAAGATTATGCCGCAATCCAAGTTTGAGATTCATTATACCGAGGCCGATACTCGTCACCCGCGTTTGGTCGGCTCCTTCGGATGGCCGGTCATGGCTGTAGCTCAGCAGGTCGACTTCGAGTTGCATCCGGCCGGCATCGACAGTATAGGGGCTCTCCGTCTTGTCCGGCCGGTCAGTACTGAGGTCTCTCAGCAGAGAATCAGGCGTTGGGGCTTTTATTGTATAGGCTGTTCGGTCCGCTCCGAGTAGAGTGTGAGGCAGCCCAACACCGCCCCCCAAAACACAGATAATCAGCGCCAAGGTAATCCTGCCAGCTATTTTGATTTCTTTTGTCTTCGAGTTATCATTCTGTTTGCTTCCGTATTCATTCATATTATCCCTCCGTAAATTACGTTCACTTAAATTACCTTAAGGTAATTACCTGCGAATAATTATACACAAGGAGGCGATAAAAGAGCAATAATAAAATTAATGTTATTTTTCGTGCTGCAAATGGGCTATGTGACCAGTTCGGCAATTGTTGACTTTCTCTCAAAGTCGGCTATGTTATAAAAATACAGACACTTACAGGCAAAGCAGGGTATAAAGAAAATGAAAAACGAAAACAAACACACCGCCTCAAAAATTCTGAAAAACGTCGATTCACTTGCCGCTAATCAGATAAAATGGCGGCGTCATCTTCATCAATATCCCGAAGTCGCCTATGAGGAGCATCAGACCACAGCTTTCCTGAAAAAACAGGTTCAGGCTCTTGGTTTGAAATTGCTTCCCCTTTCAATGGAAACCGGGCTTTTGGCTGAATTGAAGGGCAATAAACCCGGTCCAACTGTTGCTGTGCGAACTGATATCGATGCCCTGCCTATTCTTGAAGCGACAGGGCTGCCATTCTCCTCCAAAATCGACGGCCGGATGCATGCCTGCGGACATGATATGCATATGGCGACAATTCTTGGGACCGCCACGGCTTTGGCATCGCTCAAAAAGGATTTCTCTGGAACAGTGCGATTTATCTTCCAGCCAGCCGAAGAAGTTCCTCCCGGCGGAGCGCGGCCAATGATTGCCAATGGGGCGCTCAAAGATGTCGAGATGATTTTCGGCCTCCATGTTGACCCCCATGTCCCGACCGGAAAAATTGGCCTGCGCGATGGCGTGACAATGGCCTCGGTCTATGACTTTGATATCATTATAAAGGGCCAAAGCGGCCATGCCGCCCGACCGCATCTGGCGGTCGATTCGATTGTGGTTGCCGCCGAAGTCATCGAGTCCTTGCAAAAAGTCATTTCTCGTGAAATGGATCCGGTTCAGCCGGCCGCGATTACTTTCGGGCAGATTCAAGGCGGCACGGCGAGAAATGTTATCGCCGACCAAGTCAGCATTATCGGTACAGCCCGCACCCTCTCTGAAGACGCCTTCAAAAAAATACCCCTACATATAAAACGCACCTTGGCAGGAATATGCAAAGCCCGTGGAGCAGATTTCGAAATTCGTGAAATCGCTAACTACCCGCTGCTGAAAAACCACCCGCAGACTAACCGCTTGTTTGAGAAAAACTTTAATTCCCTCTATGGCAAAGGCAAAGTCCTTCAAACTGAACCGACTCTTGGCGGCGAAGATTTCGCCTGTTACCTCGAACAGGTTCCCGGGGCGATGTTTCGGCTTGGTGTGATGAATAAAAAAATCAAAGCTGACAAGTCCTGGCACTCTCCTCAATTTATCTGTGATGAGGCCGCACTTGCGTATGGCACTTCGCCTCTTGTCTCATCGGTTCTCGACTATATGGAAAATAACGGTCGGTAATGCTTCACTTCGTGTTTTCTTTCTTCTTTCCTTTTCTTGCGATGGGTAAATCCTCGTCCGAATCCGCAGATTGGAAGAAGAAGCAAGCCGTAACTTATGCGTCGTTTAGTTATGTCAACCACGTCGCAAGTTCACTCACCCATATCTTCTACGCGACAACCAATGGTATCCTTCGATTTAACAAGCAGACAAATGAGTGGGAGCCGCCGCTCACCGGGACCAATGGCACCAACAGCCTCAACGGCGAGGAGGTCAAACGTATCTGGGCAGGCACATTCGGCGATAAGCTCTACGCAGAAACTGAACTCGGTTTATACGAGTACGATCTGCTCTTTGAGAGTTGGTTCCCGATTACCGAGCTTCCCAAACTTGAAAAAAATTACGAGCATATAGCTCCATCACAGACGCTTATTCCTCCTGTCGGGTCAAATTATTTCGGCGATGGTAACTTCGTTGACCTCCACGGCCGCAGATATTCGATCAGGGATGCTATCGATGACAACAGCGGCACACTCTGGATTGGAACATGGGGATATGGCCCGGCAAAAGCCAGCGCCTCGTCCTGGGTGATGGAACTCCTTCCTTTCGGTCTTATTCAAAACCGAACCGATGCGATTTATGTCGAGGACACCCTGATCTGGTTTGCAGGCTCCACCTTGGGACAGCCGAGAACCGGAATTACAGCAATGACGCGGGACGCAAGTCAGTTTTTTCATATCGAATCCGGCGTCAGTTCCGATCTACCGCCTGTCGATGTCAACTGTCTCGCAGGCGATGCCAAATCCCTCTATGTAGGTACATCGACCGGGCTGACAATTTTAGAGCGTCAGTTCTGGAGGCAGATACGAAGTGTCGATCGGCGTCACGGTCTTGGCGATGATAATGTCCTTTCACTGAAGAAAATCGGTGATTCTCTGTTTGTCGGAACGGCTGGAGGACTTACGCTCATTCATCACAACTTGGATTCCATCAGGCAAGTCTATCCAAACCAGTTCTCAAACCGCGCCGTATACGACCTCGAAAGAATTGGAGACTTTCTCTGGCTTGCGACCGATGCCGGCGCTTTTCGCCTATCCCTAATATCGGGAGAATTACATGAATTTATCGATACCACCCAGCTTATTTTTAGCCGGGTCTTTGACATAGAACAATCCGGCGAAAATATTTGGCTTGCGGCGACTAACGGTCTAGTTAAAGTCAATGCTCGAACGGGTGTGGTGACATCATTCCAGGATTTATCCACCCGCACCAGTGTGCGAGCGCTTGCGGTAAACGACAAAATCGCCGCAGTCGCATCCGACCGAGGGCTTACGGTTTTTGTTCTTGAGGGGAAAAATCCAAGAACCTGGGAGTTCACCACCGACGATGGGCTTGCCTCTAATTATGTTTTTGACCTGTATATCGACGGAGATTATATCTGGGTAGCGACAGACCAGGGCGTTACCCGATTTCATTGGAATGACCCGAAGTATATCAGCAACCGCTGAAAAACAGTGAGCGCGATCAGTCGAAATAGTTTACTCCGTGTGTTGGATGTGTTATACTGAGGCAACAGACAGCGCTCAAAACCCCGCTTCGTTGACATTTTATGGTGACTTTTTTTGAAAATATTTGGCTGAAACTGCTCGCAGTTGTTCTGGCTCTTCTCATTTGGCTTCATGTCGCCACCGAGAAAAACTATACCTATGTCGTGTCCCTGCCAGTGACCGAAATCTCGCTTCGCGATACATTGACTTTGTCCGCTCCTGCTCCGGATTCGGTAACTCTGGCGGTCAGCGCATCGGGCAAACAACTTCTTCGCAAACAATGGAAGAGAGATGGGATCCGCATCAATGCCGCTCAATATCCAGCCGGTGAGCAGGTTATTGAACTGACCCCGCTCAACACCTCGCTTGTGGCTCCCTCTGATGACTTGTCAATCGAAGACATTATCTCTCCAAACTATATAAAGCTTGATATAGACACCCAGGCACAGTTCTCTGTGCCAGTCAATCCCGAAATAAGTTCTGAACCAGATGATGGTTTCGCGCTTGGGTGTTTGATAACCGTTGTACCTTCCCATATCAGTGTCTCCGGACCTCGATCGAAAATGAACATTCTTACTTCTGTTTCCACGCTTCCCATCGATCTCAGGGGCTTGCGTGATAAAGTAACCCTAAATACCCCTCTGAACAAACAGTCTCTCTTAGGTTTCTCGACTAAGTTCGACACAGTGAATGTCACACTTGAAGTGGTACCTGTTAAAACAAAAACCCTCTCGTCGATTCCAATAGTTGTTTTCAATGCCCCGCCTGACGCAGAAATAACGACGACCCCCCGCTCAATCGACTTGGTGGTGTCAGGGCCGCAGGATGAGATTGATTCGCTCTCGGCATCCGCAATTACCGTTTCGGCTGATTATCGCCGGGCCGATCCCGCCGGACGCGCCGAACTTAAATTTGACTACCCGAAAATATTCAAGCTAAAATCATTTTCCGCCGATTCTGTGCAGATATCTCCCCCACCCAATGCGTACTCTGGGAATTGAAACATCATGTGATGAAACATCGGTCGCTGTTGTCGAAAACGGACAGCGGATCCTATCGAATATTATTCTGTCACAGGCGATCCACTCAAAATTTGGCGGGGTCATTCCCGAAGTTGCAAGCCGCGAGCATCTCAAAACCATAGTGCCCATATATAATCAGGCGCTCCGCGAGGCCGGTATGCGGCTTGATGACATAGAACTTATTGCCGCCACACAGGGACCAGGGCTTGTCGGACCGCTGCTCGTCGGGTTGACATTCGCCAAAGGACTTTCATTTGCCAGGCAGATTCCGTTTGTGCCGGTCAATCATCTCGAAGGACATCTGGCCGCTCCGCTCCTTCAATTTCCACATATCTCCCAAAGACACCTTAGTCTCGTAGTTTCGGGTGGACACACAATGCTTGTGTTAGTAAAACAGTTTGGAGAATATGAGATTCTGGGAAAAACCCGCGACGATGCCGCAGGCGAGGCCTTCGATAAAGTAGCCAAGTTAATGGGGCTCGGATATCCCGGAGGAGCGGCGCTCAATAAACTGGCGAAGCAAGGAAATCCGCAGTTTGTTCGATTCCCGCGTGGATTAAAAAACGAAGAATATGCCTTTTCGTTTTCCGGCCTCAAGACGTCCGTCGCGCTCTATCTCGAAAAGCTTGAAAAAGATATCTATGAGAAACATAAGGCCGATATCGCGGCCTCGTTTCAGGAAGCCGTTGTCGATGTTCTTGTCGAAAAGACAGTCCGCGCGGCTCAGCAATACTCGATTACCGATGTCACAATCACTGGCGGAGTGGCTGCAAACAGCCGACTTCGCGCACTCATGCAGGAGCGTCTGGCATCCGAAGGCAAACGGCTATTCTATCCCTCGCTTGAATTGTGCACTGACAATGCGGCGATGATCGCCGCGGCCGGTTTTTTTCGATATGAAATCCTCGGCCCGGGAGAATTTGTGGCGAACGCTATTCCATATCTCGAGCTAAAATAAGACGTGCAGTCAGACGTCTCTGCCTTGACTGTCATAGGTGCACACTTTATCCGTGCTTGGTGTACGCCCCCGTGTACCAGCCCTTGTACCACACTCCGCCGTGGCGGACGGTGTGATCTTACTTATTCTTCGTGCGGGACGTCGCTGTCGCGCACGTTTTATTTTCTTCGTGCGGTCCGCCCCGGCGGACTGCCCCGCACCAAATTTCAGCAACCTGATTAATCTCACACTGGGCAGGAAAAACCCAGCCGTTGGCTGGGCTACGGGGGAAAAAAATCACATCAACCCGGCGAATATCGGGATTGTGACGCAAGATTCAAAGCCGGCCCCCCCATCACGTCGTTGCGAGGAGCGACTTCCGAGGAGTGACGCGGCAATCTCAATTCATCTTCTTTTTGATGCGGGGTAATCCTTATAACCCACCCAACGGGTGGGTTTTTACTCGCCAGAGAGCTACAGACCTATCGGCTTATATGAGTCCGAGTCGTCGACGGAGCGGTGAAAAAGGCAACAGTTCTTTGCAGCCCCTCGTCGAGCCCGACCGATCCATTGAAGCCGTAACTTTTGAGTTTTTCGATTGAAGCATACGAGTGGCGAATATCCCCCTCGCGCGCTGGCGCATACTCAGCCGGTAAATTGACACCGAGAATCTGTCGCAACCGCTCCAGCAATTGATTGAGGGTGCATTGGAAACCATTGGCGACGTTGAAGACCTGTCCGGACAAGGCCGGGTTACGGGCGGCAAGGAGATTTGCTTCAACCGCGTTGTCTATGTATATAAAATCTCTGGATTGCTCGCCGTCACCATAGATTGTCGGTTTCTGTCCGCTGTGAAGAAGCGTGATAAAACGCGGGATGACCGGCGCATATTCGCTCTTCGGATCCTGCCGCGGGCCAAAGATATTGAAATATCTCAGCGCCACTGTGGGGAGTTTATACAGGTCGTTATATACTTTGCAGTAATATTCGTTTGTCAGCTTTGCCACGGCATAGGGAGAAAGAGGTGATGGGATTATGCCTTCATGTTTGGGCAGTTCCACTGATTCACCATAAACCGCGCTTGACGAGGCCATCACAAATCGTTTCACTCCGGCAAGCCGCGATGCTTCCAACACATTGAGCGTGCCGTCAATATTGACCGCGTTCGCACTGAGCGGGTTGAGAATGGATTTGGGGACCGAGGGCAATGCCGCTTGGTGCAGCACATAATCCATTCCTTTTACCGTCGAGCTAACCGTCCAGTAATCGCGGATATCTCCCTCGATCAACTCAATATCATTGATGATTTCGACAAGATTTTCTTCTTTCCCTGACGAAAAATTATCAAGGACGCGGACGTGCTCACCATCTTCGATTAATTTTCGAGCAATATTGGAGCCGATAAATCCGGCCCCGCCAGTTATCAAATATTTCATATATTTTTGTCTACTTACACTCCGTTAATAATTTCTTGTCATGTGAAGGCGTAAACTCAAAATAACTCGGTAATCCATCCATTTTCTGCGGTAAATCCGAAAAACAGCCTTCTCTTAATTGTACTAAATTTATCGGATGAAGTCCAGCCAAAGTTAGCGCGGAGCTTAGATTCGCCTACAAAAAGCTCCAATGGTTGACCCGGCCTGCTTTATTCTCTCCGTTGGAACAATACATACTCATACTTTTGGTCGGAAAATGATGTATCCCATATATAGCTGTCCGTAAATCGAGCTGAATCTATAAAGGCGCTTGTGGGACTGGAGCGGGCCGCGACAACCCATCGCGGAGTATGATCCAGTACAGCATCGAGATAGCGAGCCTGACGATTATATATATGGAATTCGGGTGAAATCAGCCCGTCACGATCAAGAATGCTGAGCTGTGAATAATAGCCCATATACCCAATATCCTCAGCCGCCACCCTGTCACCGGCCTTGCCTTGTGTGAATAAATATAATCCGATCTGTTTATGCACACGCTCCAATGTTTCTTGATAGGCAGCATAATATCGTACTGTCGGTAGACTTATCCAGATCAACCCCGCAATCAAAACCGCGCCGCCCGCAATACGCGCGTATGAAAATGCCCTCTCCCGTAACTTCATAGCGTCGGCCAGCTGGACACACGATGCGCTGATAAAAAGAATATAGACCGGATAAATCGGTGTGATATACCAAAAGAACACTTTGGAACTGCTGAGGCTATAAAAAGCAATCATTCCGAAGAGCCAGACAACCTCAAGCCGCCCATAACCCTGCTTATGCCAAAGCCATCGCGCTCCGATGAGAGCAAAGACAAATATGACCCAGCCGAAGATAGAATGCCAGCCCATGAGATAGACGACCGTATCCCAGAGCGGCATCTGACCAAATTGACTATACAATGCGAGCTTGCCGCGTATGGAGTTCGGAATCGGAGAACCAAAATAAAATGTCGCAAAAATTATCCAAGGGATAAGAATCCCCCCGGCAATACGAAGATATTTCCTGATTCGTTCCCTGTGTTGCCAGACGTTGACGAATAAAATCAACAATAAAAGACCCATTCCTTCTGGGCGGGTCACTGTTGCCAGTGTGGCCATACCTATGGCGTACATATCAAGCCGTTTATGCTGATAATAGAAAGCCGCAGTTACAAGAAGCGTAAAAAGAGCAGTCTCCATTCCGCTTGTCTCAGCGACTAAAGATCTTGGCCAAAAGGAATAAACCAATGGCGGCAGGAATGCAAGTCTGGTGAAACCAAGTGACTGCGCAAACCGATAGAGAAAGGCGGCGGTCAGTCCTGAAAATATGAGCGATAACACAAGCGCGCTTGAGGGAGTCGGGAGTCCGACAAGAGAGAAGAAGGAGAGCAGAAAAGTAAACAGCGGTGTCGTTGTCCCCAACACCCGTTCGCCCACATTATAGACAAAACCTTGTCCGGCTGCCAGGTTTTCCGCATAGCGGAAGGTGATATATGCGTCATCGGCCGTAAATTGGGTTATAGTAAAAAAGACAGACCGCGTTATAACGGCCAGAAAAAAAAATCCAAATGCTGAAAGCGCAGACGAAGTCACTCGCCCTCAACCAACATCTTCTTGATAAACCTCAAGGTCGTATTCATTGAGATAACTGTTAAACGATGCCTTGATAACATTCGGACGGCAACACACCCGGCAATCTTCGACGAATTCCTGACGATTGCCGCTTGTGGGATCTATCAGAATCTCGTTTTCCTCGCCGCAACAGGCACAGAGATAATATTGCTCCATAACTCTAATATATGTATCTCCACCGACGAAAGTCCATAACCGTAACGTAATCTTTGGGGAGAGCGCGAAAGAAAGTCTGTGCATCAACATAAACAGGCCGACTATTGAGTCGGCCTGTTTTTAACTGCTCGGAAAATCTATCGGAAAATCTATGAGGATTTATCGATGATTACACCCAGTGGCTATTGTGCCGGGCTTAGCGACGTCCGCCGCCGCCGCCATCGCGGCTTCCGCCTCCTCCGCCACCGCCTCGCGGGGCATCGGTACGGGCCTGGGCTTCATTGACTTTCAAACGACGTCCTTTGAGCTCGGCGTCATTCATCCCGGAAATTGCCGATTGTCCGGACTCGCTGCTTCCCATCTCGACGAAGGCAAAACCGCGGGATTCGCCGCTCAGCTTGTCTTTGATGATAATAACCTTGGTCACTTCGCCGAATTCGCCGAAAGCCGTTCGAAGATCTTCTTCGCTTACCTGATATGACAGGTTGCCGACGTAGATGTTCATTCTACCTCCTGAGGGTTCTTACATTCTCCAGCGTCTGCGCCATGGGGAGCGAAGATATTCAGAAGTCCGTCTGTCATAGAAAATCTAGAACACGAAACGTTCGACTGAGCATACTGATGCCCATAATGAAGAGCTACTGGGACCATGATAACACACTAAACATATCGGATATTTTCAAAAGGTCAATAGGGGGATTGTGAGAAATATATGAATTTTCCGCCGCTTTGTTTACACTATCCACCGATTTGACCTTAGTTAACATACCCACGATCAAACACGGGGCATCGCCTGCTCAATCTTTGTTAATATTTTTAGTCTGTGAGATTTTACTTTAAGTTTTTGTAGCGCAAAAACTTAAAGATAGCGCCAACGGGTGCAGAAATTTCTTACAACTGGTCACTAACCATCTCAAATTACTCCTTGCTCCAGTTGCACTGAACACAATATGTTTGCCCACATTCTGGTGTATTGAACAAACTGAAGGGACTTCGTTATGGCCGATTTTGAATATATCCATGCCCGTCAAATCCTCGACAGCCGTGGCACACCGACAGTCGAAGTCGATGTCTGTCTCACCGACGGCACCCTTGGCCGCGCCGCCGTTCCCTCAGGAGCCTCAACAGGCGCGCATGAGGCGGTCGAACTACGCGATGGTGACGCCAAGAAATATTTCGGCAAGGGGGTTCTTACCGCCGTGGCAAATGTCAATGAGCTAATCGGCCCGGCGATTCTCAAAGACATGATTGATCCCTTCGATCAGACCTCCTTAGATAGATACCTAATCGCGATGGACGGAACCGAAAACAAATCAAAACTCGGCGCAAATGCCATTCTCGGAGTCTCAATCGCAACAGCCAAAGCCGCCGCTGAAAGCTCGGGCAGGTTTCTCTATGAATACCTGGGCGGCTGTAACACCAAAGTCATGCCCGTGCCAATGATGAACATTCTCAATGGCGGCAAGCATGCCGACAATAATATCGACCTGCAGGAGTTTATGATCATGCCTGTCGGAGCCAAGGATTTTGCTTCAGCGCTACAGATGGGAGCCGAAGTTTTTGGCTCTCTCAAAAAAGTGCTCCACAAAAAAGGGTATAATACAGCAGTCGGAGACGAGGGCGGCTTCGCGCCGGATCTCAAGTCCAACGAGGAGGCGCTTCAGGTTATCATGGAAGCAATCTCGGCCTCAGGCTACAAAGC
Organism: Candidatus Zixiibacteriota bacterium; assembly: GCA_034439475.1. Taxonomy (NCBI): domain Bacteria; kingdom Pseudomonadati; phylum Candidatus Zixiibacteriota; species Candidatus Zixiibacteriota bacterium. The sequence continues at coordinate 1,382 of JAWXAN010000045.1, read as the reverse complement.
GGGTGCGAACAAAGATATCATGATTGCCCTTGATCCAGCCTCGACTGAGTTCTATGACCCAAAAACGAAAAAATACAAACTCGAAGCCGAAGGTAAAAATCTGACCTCGGAACAGATGATTGATTTCTGGGAACGACTATGCAAAGACTATCCCATAATCTCAATCGAAGACGGCCTTGCCGAAGACGATTGGGAGGGATGGAAAGCCCTGACTGAAAGGCTGGGCAAACGTGTGCAATTAGTTGGCGATGACCTATATGTTACCAATCCAAAACGTCTTTCTCGCGGCATAAAAGAAAAATCATCAAATTCGATTTTGATCAAACTCAATCAAATAGGCACCCTTACCGAAACGCTCGATGCCATCGCTCTGGCGCAAAAATCCGGCTTCACAACTGTCATCTCCCATCGTTCGGGAGAAACCGAAGACGCGACCCTTGCCGATCTCGCTGTCGGGACGGGAGCGGGGCAGATAAAGACTGGTTCTATGTGCCGCACGGATAGAATAGCTAAATACAATCAATTACTCAGGATAGCTGAATCGATTGGAAACAATGCCATCTATCCGGGGATGAAGACCTTTTACAATTTGGGGAATTAGATAGCTTAGGCAATTCGATTTTATTCTCTCGTAGCTATGAACCCCTGTGGTTCAGCGATTAAGCGAGTGTAGTCAGGCGTCCTCCATTGGCGGATTCGAAAATCTCTGGCCTGTACAGATTTACAGAAGTGCAGTCAGGCGTCCTCCTTCGGCGGACTTGAAAGCCCCCGCCTGACTGTCTTCTTTGTGTCGGGCGAGGGCGCCCGACACCACAACAAACAGAAATGCGCCGAAATTCTAAAGATAGACTACACGACCCTCTTCGATAAAATCAAAAAATACGAAATCGACAAAGAGCTGGACTAACGGGATTTGGGCGACCCTATTCGGCACGTTAGTACATCTTCGCGCGGGACGTCTCTGAGCGACAGTCCCTTGGTGCGGGGCAGCCCGCCGCGGCGGAGAATCCATCTTCTCTGATATTTGGTAGGTCAGTGATCCTTGTGATCCTGACGTCCGATATTCGCCAAGATAAAGATCACATCGCAAGCAGTGTGGTATAAGAATCAAAGCCAACATTGCGACCCCGTCGTTGCGAGGAGAGGCTTCTGAGGAACGACCCTCCACGGCGGGCAGACGCGGCAATCTCAGTTCCCTCTGCTACCATAATCCCTCTTGACATACCTCCAAAATCGATTACCTTTCTGCAGATAGTCGCACACACGCTCTGTTAAATCTTTAGGAAAGGCTGGAAATCTATGAATCGTATTATCAATGCTCACACTACTTCTGGGTCTCTATTCTATTCTATTCTATTCTATTCTATTCTATTCTATCCATT
>JAWXAN010000044.1 GCA_034439475.1 Candidatus Zixiibacteriota bacterium | reverse complement strand
GGCCAGCGCGTACTGGCCTTGGGTGTTGTAGAGAAACGCAAGGTTGTTCAGGCTCAAGGCCACATCGGGATGGTCTGGACCGAGGGCCTTCTCCCTAATCTCCAGCGCGCGCTTGTAGAGCGGCTCGGCCAGCGCGTACTGGCCTTGGGTGTTGTAGAGCCCCGCAAGGTTGTTCAGGCTCCCGGCCACATCGGGATGGTCTGGAACCGAGGGCCTTCTCAAAAATCTCCAGCGCGCGCTTTAACAGCGGCTTGGCCAGCGCGTACTGGCCTTGGGTGTTGTAGAGCCCCGCAAGGTTGTTCAGGCTCAAGGCCACATCGGGATGGTCTGGACCGAGGGCCTTCTCAAAAATCTCCAGCGCGCGCTTGTACAGCGGCTCGGCCAGCGCGTACTGGCCTTGGGTGTCGTAGAGCCCCGCAAGGTTGTTCAGGCTCAGGGCCACATCGGGATGGTCTGGACCGAGGGCCTTCTCCCTAATCGCCAGCGCGCGCTTGTACAGCGGCTCGGCCAGCGCGTACTGGCCTTGGTGGTGGTAGAGCGCCGCAAGGTTGTTCAGGCTCTGGGCCACATCGGGATGGTCTGGACCGAGGGCCTTCTCGGCAATATCAAGCGCCTTCACTGCTACCACCACTGCGCGGTCGTACTGACCCTTCTGGTATAGCGCCATCACCTCCTCATTGAGCGTCTCCCACTCGATGCCTTGGGCATGGACGGTCGTGGTTACCCCGAGCAAGAGAAATAGGCATAGAAATAAAGTAACTGCTGTTCTCACCTGTTTCCCTTTCCTTATTGTTTCGAACTGTTTCATCAGGACTCTTTTCGCGGCCTACCCGGCCCTACAACCCTTCCGTCGTCTGCCAGAAATCACGCGGGTATATCTTTTGAATTGTTATATCCGGAGACTCTACTGATCTAAGATATTTCTCATAATTATCCAACTGCTTCTCCGGGCCGATAACAAAATAATTGGCGTCGAATTTGTCCACAGACTCCACTGCGTTTGGTCCATAATCAGGAAGCACCATGCCGTACGTTCTCTCCATGCGTTCATGGAGCTTTTTATAGAGACCGCCTTGGCTTCGCAAATCCAAAATCCCTCTACGAAAACGGCTGACAACATCCGGGGTAATGCCATCAGCAAGATCATCGGCCATCTCTTCGCCCCGCGCCTCATACGACGACCCGCTTCGCATCACGGCAAATGCCTGCGACACTGAATAATCGGCAAGAGAGCTGTCGTATGGGGCATTTTTCAGTGTGCTGACGACGAACTGCATTGTCTGGGCAAGGTCTGGGCATCGTTCGCCGTAGTACATGAGACGTCCGTTGGTCTCGTTGCTGCGAAGTCCGTTTGAATAGGCAAGTCCCGCGCCCCAGGTCTGCATGAACATACTATGCGCCCCTCCGCCGCCATAGAGGCGCGCTGAGAGAAAGGTGAGAAGTTTCTCAGGGTCGCTGTCCCAGAATCCGGCACAATCGGCAGTATTGATATGCACACCGGATCGGGTTCCATTTTCAACCAGACCGACAAAAAGCGGTTTGCCTGTGCCGGTCGAATGTTGATGCATGCGGTTGATAACATGTGACTCCTGCGAATAGGTCTGATGTGTCGACGGCTCTGTGTTCAAGCGCTTCACGATGGCCTCAAGTTCAGGAACGAGCGTCTTCTGGTCTTCGCTGTTAGCAATCACAAAAGCGCGGACATTATCGGCGCGTCGGACAAGATCAAGGACATGTTGAATCGAAGCCAGCGCATCGCGAGGTGAAACACGGGAATCGGCCGTAATCTGTTTGCAGAGATATTCCCAGTCGCGTGAAAGAGTAGCATCGGGCACATCGGCTATTGATTGGCGGAGGTCTTCGACAGCGTCGTTCACAAGCGTTTTCGTTTCGCCGCTGACAGCTTTATATCTTGAGATGACAGGACTTGTCGAAGTACTCTTATCGCCAAGTGACAATTGATCAAGCAGCGCGCTCAGCGAATCGCGGCCCATCGTACTGCCTGCTGTGGAGAGCGCCAACATGACTCCGGTAAACTCTTTGCCGGTTTCGGGGGATGCGACATCGCGCAATAGCCATCGCAGGCGCTGGAAGGCATGAGCGCGAGTGAAAAAACAATCCGTTGCCAGGAGAAGCGGATTGGTTTGCTTCCAATAAGCTTCGGCCGGATTGTTGACCCATGATTCTTCGGAGCCTTGAGTGCGGCTTCGGTGATTACTGAGTCCTAATTGAATGGCGTCACCTATGCGAGGAAGATTTTCGGCGCGTAGGTCAGGATCAAAAAGCGACGTCGCAAGCCACCCGAGCGCCTTTTTGCTCTCCTCGCGGTTACTTCCGGCGGCCCTGACCACAAGCTCCGAGCGTCCGGTTCGGTAATTAACACTGTAATATGTATTAAGTCCGAGAATTTCTTTGCGAATTGATTCGATGAACTGTTCGTAAGAGATTGCCTGTCCATCGCGTATAGCGCCGACCTGTGAAATAAAGGTCGGGAGCGCGGCGGCATAGACCAAGAGTGATTCCGGCACAACATCCATGTTGAATGCCAGCGCGAATGTGCCGCTCGTGATGTTGTCAAAAGTCGAGACGACCATCGAGCCGCCGCCGGGGAGCGTATCGACGGTATAGCGAAGGTTATCATCGATACCGAGCGGTGGATTCTTAATGAAGCCGGGCATCTGAATTTTTTTGCCTTCCTCGTCAATGAGAGCGGTGTTTTTATCGTAATCTTCTTTGTAACGAACAATTGCGGCCTCGCGCGACTCAACGCCGTAGTCGGCCATCAATTTATCAGCGTATGTGTTGCCTCGCTCGACCCGCTCGGACTCTGAGGTGGTTATCATTTGCGGGTCGGGGCGGGTGCCGACGCCATAGGGCTTGTCTGCAACAAGACGCCATTTGGTAATATAGGAACTCCAGATATTTCCGTCTAAAGCCAAAAGGCTGTCTGCAAATGCCAACTCCGGATTGAGAGTAAGCGAGCGTTTGAAACCGCCCAGCCGGTGCAGGCGTTGCACGAGCTCTATCCATTCCGAACCCACACCGCGCGATCCCCATCCCGGAGGGGAATTGAGGAACATGCGCAGGTAGCGGCGTCGCTCAACAACACGATTTTTGGCGCGCTCGTTGAATGCTTTGAGTTCAGCCGAAGTGTCAGGCAGTGCGGCAATACGAGTGACTTCTGAGAGCACCAGGCCGCGCACTGAGTCAATCATCGTTTCAGTGAGAGATTCGCGTTTGACATCGTCGAAGCCGATATAGGCCGGATAGCCCGGTCCTTGGTCGAGCCAACCGAATACGGAACTTGCGCCGATATCAATGATTCGGGTTTGTGAATTGACAAACAGTCGGTGCAAATTCGATGTTTCGCCTGATGAAAGATTCTCAAGAAGCAATTGCATGAAATAGTTTTCATTGTTGTTAAACTTCTGTGTCGCTGGCCAGGCGTAGACCAATAGCCCCGGGTCATCGGGATTATTCGATGGGAAGTTCTCAAGCTGGATTGTGCCGACCGTCAGAGGATTTATTTTCGGCAAGCGGTCATAAAGGCTTGCCGGGTCCAGCCCCTTTTTTGCTTTAGGCTCGACACGACCACAGATGTCAGAAAGTTTGGTAAGACAATCGGCCAATGAAATGTCATCGCCGATGGAAACGGCCGCTCCCATATTATTTAGGTGATGCGTCGATGAATGAAAATTGCGAATATCGGCCGGTGTCATGGTGCGGATGGCAGCAGGGAAACCGCCAGCCGAGTACGACAGCGGGTGATCCATGCCATACATGAGCCGTCCAAGAGTAAAATAGAGATTCCCCCAACGGCGCTCAAACGAAGAAACCATTTCATTATAGACAGTACCTTTTTCTTCTAAACGAAGCGAGCCGTCATCACCGGAGATAATGCCCATATTGCAAACTTCGCGGCGAATCTCTTCATCGCTGAAATTGGGATTGAGCATGGCATCGAGTTTTGCTTCGAAAAGGTTGAAAAAAGCATCGTTACTCGCGCTGGTATGAAAATGATAGCAGGTGCGAACTTGTTCGGTGAAGGCCGAACTTTGACCGAGCGACATATCTTCCAATGAGGCCACATACCGACCACGCGTCCCCTTGCCTAAAAGCAGATGCTCGAGTGTGTGCGGCTCCCCTTGGTCGGTTGGAGGGGGTGAGTTTACCCACATAAATCCCTGTGGAACCGATTGAATGCGGAGCAAATCCAGCACAAAATCACTGGGGATATGCCGAAACCGCGCCCCGATGACGGTGCCAATTTCATTTTCATACACAGCTTCGGTTTTGAACGAAGCAATCTTCTGGTTTGGTTTGAGCGTTCCAAACTCATCAGTCTTTCCGAAACTCAGCGAAGAGAGTGAAACAACCAACAGAAGACTCAGAACAAGGCGTTGGATGGTGCGCATGGTGTCTTTCCTGTCTTTGGTTATGGGGTGCTTGAATATTTGCATTTCATACATACAGCTTGGAGGTTCACGCGCTGTATATTGTCGGCCAAATGGCATCGCTTGCAGGCATGATTTATAATACTCTTTTAGGGATAAGAAGGAAAGCCATTTTTGGCTGTGTGAGAGGGCGAGCGACCGTCAGGTCACACCTTTGCCTCCGCTACGCTCAGCCAAAGCCAAGACCTAACGGAACAAACGAACATAAGATTGCCACGTTTCACTTAAGAAATCCGCCGCGGCGGACGGTGTGATCTTATGTGGTGCACTCAGGGGAGGGCGCCTGAGTGCACCAGATATTTTGAATAAACTTCGGCCTACCGCGCCTTGAGATTACCCGAGAGGTTGAGGCCGTCAGCGATAAGTTTCGAATACTCTTTTTCTGACTTTGCTTTAGTTTCAAGATACGCCCGAACCTGGGCTTTTAGTTCAGGGAACAGTTTTCTTGCTTCGAGCAGCTCGACTACTTCAAGCGACAGAAGCCAGTCGTCTGGATGCTCTGCCTTAACTGTGTTCCAGAGATCGGGAAGATCAGCAAGGCTTTCCTGGTTTTCCCTCATCGCTCGCAACAGGCCATACAACTTTTGCAGGCGGCGGGTTTCATCGTCATATGTGACTTTGACCGTCCGCGTTTTTGAGACCAAAGCTATCTGTTCATGGGCGTCCATATCCGCCGCGCCGCTGAAGACAGAGATAATTTTTGCGCCGATAGCCATATCGTACGTTCCCCAATCGGGACGGAAAAGAACGGAGTCGCCATAGACTACCGAGCAGTCGCTAAATGACAGCAGAAGCAGTTTGCCATTGCGCCGTTCGATTTTCTCAAGACGGCCGAGGACTTTTATTCCGCTTTCAAAAGCAAGCGTTCCGACTTTTCCAAGTACTACATTGCAGAGCGCAAGCCCGCTGTCATCGAGATCTTCCGGCGGACGCGGAACATTTTTGAAATTGCCGACCGGAGAGCCAAAACCGTCTTTATGATAATCTCTTCCATGACCGGGAAGAAGCGACTCATTGATTGCAAGAGTTGTCGGGCCGGTCGTTTTCAGATAAATCGGGTCGCCGCGGTGTGTGAGAATGTCGGTGAAAACGCCTGAGACTTGTAATCCCGATGAATAGACAGCCGTCCCGGTGTTGTGTGAATCAATGGCTTTTTGAAGACCTTCGGTTCCTCCGCGGCGGAAAGCCATAGTATCTGCAAACTGTTCGAGTACCATTTTGAGGTGATCAAAATCCGGCGTAACAAAAAGCTGAGGCTGTTGTGTCGTTATATCGAATGGAAAACTAGCCGCATCGACAGAGTAGGGGATTTTCTTGATATGATCCTCAAGACAAGTCACCGACTCTCCAATAGATGAAAGCAATCCGGCGCCATAGATTTTTGGTTTATCCATCGGACCTATCAGTCCAAACTCGACCGTCCACCAATGCAGACGTGACAAAAGCGCCATTTCAGAAGGCTCTCCTAAATTCGCCTGACGTTCTTTTACCAGTTTCTCGGCGGAGGCAATATCTGTGGCAGAGGTATTTGGAATCTCTTTCAAAATAGAAAGGGAGCGAATCGCCTCATAGAGTTCGAAGTCCTTCTTTGAAGACATCGCTTTTGCGCCAATTTCTCCAAAACGCTGCAAGTACGCCGAATATTCAGAATCGACTATAATAGGCGCATGCCCAGCCGCTTCATGGACTATATCAGGAGCCGGAGTATAGTCGATATGATGTATCTGGCGCATATCGCAGGCGATGACAAGCACCTTATAAGCTTGGTATTCCATAAAGGCGACTGGTGGAATAAAACCATCGACAGCAACAGCCCCCCAGCCAATTTGGCCGAGAATCCGATTCATGTCGTCGATGCTTGGAATGCTATCCAAATCGATTCCGGTCTCAAGCAATCCTTTGAAATATACTTTATGTGCATTTTCTTTGAGAAAATGGCAGTTCTGACGCATGATATAACGCCAGACAGCATGATCGACAGCAGTATACTGAGAGTAATTTTGATCTACGGCAAATTGGAGAAGATGATTCGGCAAGCGAGAAACTTGGGGGTTGTCGCTAAAATACGGCTCGCTCTTTTTTTTGCTCTGAACTGGTTGCATGCCGACTATACCTCCATGCTTGTTGCCTAAAAGAAGCAGACTTTCACTACTCGAAAGCTCTCGGCCTCTTTGCTTTATAAGTATACCCGAAATAACAGTCACGGGCAAGAATTGTTCTCTAACTATCGGCATACCAAGGCTCCGCTTTTGTACGAAATAGGGCTCAATCGGTCTCTTCCTGAGTAGTCCCGGCAACTTTTTGCCTTGACAAAATGGCTAATTTGGGTAGAATACGAAGTACGTGCTGCTATTAATTTCCTACGTGGCTTTATTGGGCTTCAGGCTCAATAATTTACATAAGAAACAATGATGGGTCCACGCACGATTCCGCGGACTGGAGATAGGATAAATGAAAAAAATATTGCTGGCGATTTCTATCGCCATTATTGCAACGAGCGCGATTTTCCTTATGCTTCCTCCGAAGCAGAAAACTATGGCCGATCTGCCAGAAGACCGGAAGGCGTATTATCGGCTCAAGAAATTCGGGAAAATTAATCGTTTGCAGGAGGGGATTCCCAAGGTCCCGAATACATACTTCTATGAACAACGCGCCTATCCCTACGATGTCATTCCTCAGGAAAAATATCTTGAAGCTTTGAACGAGGCGCATTCTATGCGCAATTCGTTTCGGGCGACACCCAATACACCAGTATGGTCAGGGACCGGACCGACCAATATCCCGGGCCGTATAACGGCCTTGGCGGTTCCCACCAGCGATCCCAACACGATTTATGCCGGGGCGGCGGCGGGCGGTGTCTTCAAATCCACTGACCTTGGCGCAAGCTGGACTCCAATTTTTGATGCGGTTGGCGTCTTTTCTATAGGCGCGATTGCGGTCGATCCGACAAATGCCAATATCGTCTATGTCGGCACCGGCGAAGCCGCCGCGGCTATCGATACCTACGAGGGGACTGGCATTTACAAAAGTACCGATGGGGGTCTCAATTGGACAAATATGGGGCTTCCAAACAGCTCCAGAATTGGAAGAATTATCATTGACCCGCTTCGCCCCGATACGGTCTGGGTTGCGGTCATGGGTAAAGTTTTCGGCGGCAACAACAATGTCGACCGTGGACTGTACCGCTCAACCGATGCCGGTGTTAACTGGACAAAAGTCCTCTTTGTTGACAATTCAACCAGCGCAATTGATGTTGTGCTCGATGAAGTCAGCGGCACTATGCTTTGTGCTATGTGGCGATGGACATCGGGAAGCACCAGCGCTATCTGGCGCTCAACGAATTTTGGGGCTACCTGGACAAATATTCAGGGCACAGGCGGACTTCCAGCCGCAGGCAGTATCGGCCGTATCGGCTTGACGATGGACCAAAATTCAAATACGGTCTATGCCCTGCATATCAGTTCCGGTGGCGGCCTGCTTGGAGTGTACAAAAGTGTCGATGATGGCGTAAATTGGGTTCGGGTTAACGACGGCGCAATCGCATCCAGTTTCAGTAATTTTGGCTGGTATTTCGGACAGATACGCACGGCCCGCGGGAATCCAAATCTCCTCTATACTCTGGGCGTGACGCTGTGGGAAAGTACCGACGGCGGAGCAAACTGGAATCATGTAACGGGGGCGACTCATGTTGACCACCACGATCTCTTTATCCTGCCGGCAAATAACAACGTTCTCTATGGCGGCTGCGATGGCGGTGTGAACTATAGTTCCGATGGCGCAGGAAGTTGGAATGTTTTCCGAAATATGCCGAGCACACAGTTTTATGCAATGACGGTCAGTTATCAGAACGACAATCATATCCTTGGAGGTACTCAAGATAACGGAACACCCCGGACACTCACCGGAAGCGACAATGACTGGGCGTCAATTTTAGGGGGTGACGGCTTCTACTGTCTGGTCGACTATGCCAATCCAAATAATGTCTATGCCGAATCACAGAATGGAAATCTGAATCGTTCCATCGATGGCGGCTTTTCATTTTCTTATGCTCAGGCCGGCATTGATCCAAACGATGAGCATGGATGGAACACTCCTGTTGTGATGGATCGGAATAACCCTCAGATCCTCTACTATGGCACAGAAAAAGTATATAAGACTATTGATGGGGCGCAAAACTGGACCGCAATCAGCCCATCTCTCACCACACGATACATCACCACAATAGGCGCGGCCAAATCCGACGGGCAAGTTGTGTATGCCGGTGACCGAACCGGCGGCGTGTTTGTCACCCAAAACGGCGGCGGCTCATGGACAGACATTGGCGCACTTCTGCCAGACCGATGGGTCACCCGTCTTACGGTAGATCCGTCAAATGCGGCTATCTGTTATGTAACTCTTTCGGGATACATTACTCAGGGCCTAAATCTCCCCCATATCTACCGCACAATTAACTACGGGGCAAGCTGGACCGATGTAAGCAGCAATCTTCCGAGCGCGCCGATAAATGATGTTATCCTTGACCCGCATGACAACCAGACGCTCTATATCGGAACCGATGTCGGCGTCTATCTATCAAACAACCTGGGCGGCTCATGGGCCCTGCTTGGAACCGGCTTGCCGATAACGACTGTGCATGACCTTGAGATGAACCCGAGAACACGACTATTAGTAGCCGCAACTCATGGCCGCTCAATGTTCAAGACCACTGTTCCCTGCCCCGCCGGACCCGACGGCGACGGCGACGGCGTGCCCGACCAGTGCGATAATTGCCCGACAGAGATTAATTCCGGCCAAGAGGATTCTGACGGCGATTTGATTGGCGATGCCTGCGATACTTGCACCGATCCGGACGGTGATGGCTTTGGCTCGCCCGGCTTCCCACTGACTACCTGCGCGTTAGATAACTGCCCCACAATTTATAATCCCAGTCAAACCGACAGCGACAATGACGGAGTCGGGGATGTCTGTGAATTAGTGAGCAACCCGCCGGTATTTGATACCATTGCCACCGCGCGCATTCAATTGGTTGTCAGTGACAACGGCAATTTTGCTCACAGCGGCACGGCGAATACGACCCTCGATTACGGCAACGAAGGAGATTGCGCGTCGGTCTATGCCTATGATGGCACGCCGATTATCGCGCGTTTCAACGGGGTTTCGCATGAGGCATATTGGAATTTATTTAACACCAACAAATTCAAACGGCCAACCACGGGCGGCAATCCCACTATTCCTACAGTCGATGCCGGTGATTACGATATTTATAGCTCTGGATCGTTTGTCACGAGTGATGCTACGATTGGACTTGAGAAAATCTGGTACGCTCCAAAACAACTCGACAGCTCGCAGTTCGTTATACAGTGTCTGAAAGTATACTCGTGGAACGGCGCCAGCCACAGCGGACTTGCAATCGGCGAAGGAATAGACTGGGATATACCGACAAATTCCGGTTCAAACAATCTGGGCGCGTTCAATTCATCCATGAAGATGATCTACCAGAATGGTATCGGAGCCAGTTGTCAGGATAATACGAAACGATTCGGTGTTATTCAGTTCCTCGGCGTATCGACCGACGGACTCACTGTCGATACAAGCCTCAATCCGTATGGGGCCTACACGGCATCAAATCCAACCTATCTCTATCCCACCAACGGATTTGTGGCTTCAGAGATTTATAACAATATGCAAAATGCCGGTTACAGCTCACACCCGACTGCCACCGATCAACATAGCGTCATGACCTATTTCAACAACCAGACGATCAACGCGGGCGATACGCTCTACATATATACGGCTCTTGCGACGACCAAGACGGCGACGGATAATATTGTCACCAATGCCGCAAAGGCCAGACAATGGTTACTTGACCATGTTATCCCAGCCACAGGAGTTGGAGGCTGTTGTATCGGGTCGACTGGAAACGTCGACGGCTCACTCGACGACGTGGTCGACATTGGTGACTTGACCGCTTTGATTGACAACCTCTTTATCACCTTGGCTCCGTTGCTATGTACAGCTGAAGGCGACATTGCCTCCCCGCCGGATGCCGTTGTCGACATTGGTGAT
>JAWXAN010000043.1 GCA_034439475.1 Candidatus Zixiibacteriota bacterium | reverse complement strand
CCAGTCCTAAAGATTTAAGAGAACAAGTGTACTTCTACACTTAGATAGAATAGCGGTTTTCAGGGATAAGTCAAGGCAGATTATTGTTAGGACGGGATGTAAGTCAAAAACGACAAAGAGGGGATGAACCCTCCTTCGGCGGGCAGGCATGAGATGGTTACGGTTACACCATTCCCTTTGGTCGCACCTCTCCGAGACGAGTTTTCAGCATTCCCTACGGTCATTGCTTCCTTCGGTCTTAGATGCCTTCAGCCGCAATCCTCTGGAGATGTAGTAAAACCAAGTCAATTACGCACGGGTTGTCAAGCACTTTCCGGGGATAATTAGTGCGGCGGTTCATCACACGCTCAATGACACATTTGGCAGAGTCAAATCATGTTCGCACGAGACCTTGTCAAACTGAACTCTCCACAACCCACTTCTTCACACGCTCCCCTATCTCATCTCTCACCCGCCGAAACACACCCATAATCTCCGCCTCGCTCCCTGCTTCATTTGCGGGATCATCAAAGGGCCAGTGCATACATGTGCCTTCGCCCGCAAAAACAGGGCAATTTTCAGCGGCATTGTCGCAGACAGTAATCAGGTAGTCAAATTTCTGGCCATTATATTTGCTCAAATGGTCCGATGTGTGTTTAGAAATATCAATCCCGATTTCATCCATGGCAGTGATAGCGAGGGGATTGACCCCTTTTGGTTTGAGTCCCGCAGAAAAGACTTCAATTCCCTGTCCGCCATACTGACTCAAAAAGCCTTCAGCCATTTGTGACCGGCAGGAGTTACCTGTGCAGAGGACTAATATCCGCATTTTGCTCTCTTGTTTCATATTGTTTCTGATCCTACGCCAATATAGCGACCATAAAAAGCAGTCAGACATTAAAAAGGAGACAGATCCCAAAGATCGGGCCAATGAGTCATAACCCCTTGCCCCACACTGATCTTTAGAGCTATTTGAGAACTAACACAAAAGAAGTATTTTATGCCATTCTTTTGGAACTCAGTAGGGCAGAAGCTGTTTAAAGGTAAACGAAGATTATCCAAAAAGGATAGAAGCAACCAAGGACCGACAACATTAGTATTGACTTACTCCGACAACAAAATATATTAAACTAATTAAACTCAAACCGTTACCTACTGAAGGAGCACTCCTGTGAAGAAAAGTATCATGACCTCGATGGCCGCACTGGCTCTTTTGGCGTTCTGCGCCAATCCGATCTCTGCCTACGATGCCGAAAAGACATCGGCTGACAAGACCTCGGCCTCCGCCACATGCGCCTCCAAGACCGAAGCCAAACTGGCTTCTGAAAAAGCTGGATGCACTGGTATGGCCAAAGAAGCTAACGCCACCTCGGCCTCTGCCAAAACTGCTGTTTGTACTGCCGAACAGATGGCCGCCTGTGCCGCCGCTGGTTGCTCGATGACAGAATGCGATTCCAAACTTGCCACCGCGACAGCCAAAGAAGTCAACTTTGAAGGCAAACTTGCCGTCGTCAATATGAACATCTCCGGTATGACCTGCAACGGTTGTTCAGGCGCCGTTTCAGCCGAGCTGATGAAGCTCCCGGGTGTTGTTAAAGTTGCCGCTATCGACTACAAGAGCGGCTTTGCCAAAGTTGTTGTCGACCCAGCCAAGGTCAAAAATGAAATGCTTGCCACTACGGTAACAAGCAAAGGCTACAAGGCCGAATTTATCACGGCGGTTGCGACCTCAACCACAACTACTGGCGCCGCCAAGACTGGCGCTGCCTGCTGCTCAGCTACTGACAAAGCCGCCTGCGCCGCCAAGGAAGCTGCCAAAGTCGAAGCTACTGAAGCCTCAGCCAAGTCTCCTCAGTAATCTCTTTCTGCATAGATTCAAAGGTGGGGATCTTTTATCCCCGCCTTTTTTATTTACTTCCAAGCCATGATATAAACTTGATGAGAGAGGCTGTTGGGAGTATTGTGAGCCACGATGCCTCTGAAAATACTTGATCAAAGCAGTGAACGCATGACCTCAATTAGCCGTTATTAGAACAATGACTTTCCGATTTAATCCATTTGATACACCACGCCGCCCGACAGCCATAATACTCATGTTTCTGGCATTAGTTGTTTTTAGCCCATCAGCTTACGCCGCTAAATACGCCGGAGATGCCTTTTCCCTTGGTGTTGGAGGACGCGGACTTGCAATGGGCGGAGCGGTTATCGCCGGGCCCTTTGACGGCACAGCCGCCTACTGGAACCCGGCCGGGATGAACAGCCTCGACGGTCGTTTTCTGACCGCCATGCATGCCGAGACCTTTGGGTCGCTTCTCAATCATGATTTTATCGGCTACGTCAATTCACGCGGCAAGGAGAATTCAACGATCAAGGCCTTCGGGTTCTATGTCTATTACCTCGGCGGGGGCGGAATCAAGATTACCCAGCTAAACCAATTTGACCGGCCAGAAGTTGTGCGTGAGGAATCTCATGGAGACTATCTCTTTTCGGCTTCTCTTTCAGGCAAAATCAGTCCGTCGATAGACTTCGGCCTGACGGCCAAAACAATCTATCGCGATATTGGCACTGAATCCGGAATCGGGCTTACGGTCGACGCTGGTGGTCTGTACAAAGTGAATAAATATTCCACACTGGGACTTATGGTCACAGATGTCACAACAGGATTTATCCGCTATTCAGGCGGAACGAGTTTTGAAAATCGAGACAGCATGATAGTTGAGACCAAAAGTAATGCCGAGACGATCTATCCGACGGTCAAACCGGCGTTCTTGATTGAATACTCATACAATGATTTTACCGGTCGTTTTGCCGGAAGCGGCGATGTGAAATTCGAAGGGCTAAAACAGACCGCGCAGTTTTGGAGCGGCGAATTCTCGCTTGATACGCACTGGGGCTTTGAACTCGGGTTCAAGGATATTCTCTTTGGACGGGCCGGATTCGATGTCGGCAAGTTTACCGCAGGGGGCGGAATAGACATACGCAAGATAACGGTAGATTTCGCCTATCTGCACCATGACGACCTCGATGAGACCTTCCGTGTCAGCGCTGGCTACCAGTTCTAATGCAACTCCGCTCTAAGATAATTAAGCGTAACAGAACATAAAAATTGTTCAGATGACTTTTACGGGTCGTCGGTCTGCTCCAACTGCGACCATTGTAAAGATACCGTTCACTGCGCTCTCCCGTCCGTCTTCGAACATCTTCTCCAGAAAAATCTCAACCTTGACCTGAATGCTGGTTCGACCGACTCTCGACACCGAGCCGATGAGTTCGACAATCGTACCGGCGGGGATCGGTTTGGTAAAATCTATTTTATCAAGCGACACGGTCACAAATTCCTGACGGCTGTAGCGGTTGGCCGTTATGGATGCCACTTCGTCCATCCACTGCAGGGCCGTGCCGCCAAAAAGTGTCCCGATATGGTTTGTAGTATAGGGCAAAATTAATTTTACGACATGGGTTCTGGATTTTGCCACACGTTCTTCAAAAGTCAATTGCGTTGTGATAATCTCTCCTCGGTCAAATAACTTCTTTCGTGAGGAAAGTTATGCCGATTTTCTATTCAATGCAATCGAACAAAATGGTTATTCGGATGAGAAGAGGCTGAAACTGTAGCTGAGACCTGCGCGGAGATTATATCCTGAAACGACTTGGGTGCCATTGACATTTCGATACAGCGGCAGCTCAATTTCTGTTCGTAAAAAAAGGGGGGATGAAAACAGGTCGAAAAGCCGGAGAGTGGCTCCGGGGACAACATAGAGCCATTCTCCGCCGCTGCTGAGATAGGCCGCGCCGTTTACCTTATCCTGACTTCGCACGATAAGAAGTATTTTCGCCGATGTCCTCAGCCGTTCCCAGCAGGTCACATAGTCTGCATCGAGCGTATAAGCGTAGTAGTCGCCAAGTTGCTGTCCGTCGTTATCCGAAACAATCTGACGCGTGAATCCTCGAAATCCCATGCTGAACTGTTCTGTGAACATGACACCAACTCGGGTGGAGAGGATCGGATCAACCGTCCCGCTTGTAATGTCTATTTCATCGAAGAAAATATCGACCATATCGCCGCTTACGGGCACAGTTACTCCCACAGAAACTGAGAGCAACAACAGCTTTGCGCCGGACATCCTGGACCAGTTTCCTCGAGTCGAAAGAGACATATCCCCAAGTTTTGTGCTCCGCTCGATTCCGCTCGCGCCACGCTGATTGCTTCCCCGGTGATCGCTCGTGTGCCGAATAATCGGCAGAGCGGCCATGATACCAAAACGACTCGTCAGGGAATAATCGACGGAGGGGGTTACAGTCTCGAGCCTCTTCCCGAAGGTATGAACGTAGCTTGGAGCTTGAGTGTCGGTTATGCTATTCCGGCCAGTCCGTAGTTGATTCTTATCCGCGCGTGTAAAATCAAAGCCAAGTCTCAAATAACCCGCAGATGAAGATGTATTCTGACTTCCGCCGACCGGCGAATCACGCGAAGCTCAAAGCGCTCAGCCAAACGATGAGTTGGGAACAAAAAGGGCTACAACAAGCCCGAAGATAAGACTGGCGGTTCGTTTGATCATGTCTGCTATTTAACGCAAAATAGAGTCGAAAAGTTTAAAGTTTCCTCGGAATTGACAAAGACTGCCATTTTGAACCAGCGAAATGTTTTGACAGAAGCACTATCTGGCCGACATGCTGGCCGTAATGGGTCAATTGACGATTTATAGCGGCAACAACCGAGATTGATGAACCGCGAATGGTGACCTCCTTGCCAAGGTCCTCGGCGTTGAGAGACATGAGTGTAGCAAAAAGCACACCCCAGCCTTCCTCCCAGCGTGTATCGATCGAGGTTCTGTTTTCCGCAGAGTCAACGACAAACTCGCCGTCGCGATTTCTCAGTGGTTTTTCTCCATCGGTTGTCAGGAAATCTGTCCAGCGAGAAATCATATTCCCCGCCATATGCTTGTAGATAAGCGCGATGCTATTTGATTCGTCGTCGAGACAATGAAAAAACAAGTCTCCGCTTACTGCATCGGACTGGGCGACAGCTTTCTCGGCGAGGACTTTTAGATTCCGAAATTCGCTTATTGCATTCTCAAGATAGACTTGTTCAAACATCTCTTATGCCTTCTTATATGAACAGATAAATCGCATACGTATTAATTATAGTATACGCCAACCCGTTCTAAAAGAAAAAGAAAGCGCAATGCCCGTTTATGATTAGTTCAATAAGGGCTTCAGCTATTTTTCTCATTTATTGCGCGTTAACTCGGCACTTCTCGCTTGTTCATATTTCTGCTATTCGACGGCGAAACTTAGAGCTTGACTGGATGTGCATCAATCAGGCTTATTGCGTCAATGAAATAATGGTAAATGGCAAGATACGTAATATATCGTAAAATTTAATTTTCATATTATAAATCCCTTTTGATCAGTCCATCATACCCTTTAGTCTACCATATCTCATACCCTCATTGTACCCAAAATTATATCCTTTTTCATAGGCATCCTTACGGACGGCTTCCAATTTAGCCTCATATTTCTCTGGAGTTAAAATGTACTTAATCGACGGTTTTCCGCAAGTCCCAGCTGCTAGAGGGTGCCGAGCCTTCCGTCAAGGTACGCTTTCGCGCACTCGTAGTGCCAATTCGTGCGTGTGGTCGTTTCGAAGCGTTTGAACACGAAGCCTGTCGCTTCGGGAACCTGCTTGCAATTGTAGAACACAGTCTTTCTGCTACTGATCCGATCTGTCAGCGTGCAGAAGAGTAGAAGATAGTCCTTGCCCCCAAAGAACACGATGTCCTCTTGTGTCGCGTCCGGTAGCATCTCGAAATCGTCGTAACAGTCCTCTTTCCTGCGCTGCTTATACCTTTCCGCGCTTTGGCTGAAGGTGATGTCGTAATACGGCGTCAGGAAATCGGCCCGGATCAGGCCCCAGCCTGCAGAAAGGATGTAGACACTTTGGCAGCCGAAGCGATTCACCAGCTGTGTGTAAATTTCTCTTCGGTAGAGCTGATAGGCGGGCAGGAGACCGAGCGGGTTGCCCTTGGCTACCTCCTCGTTGTACTTCAACAACTCCTGCCGCCATGACAGTTCGTTGCTGGCAAGGTCATCGGGCCGTGCGTATTCGTGGGCTGGGTCGTCGGGGGCCGCTTCCGGATCGGCCACAAAGACAACGGGCTTGCCTCCGGCTGAGAACAGATGTCCGGCATGAGTTCGCTTGCTCGCCGCGCATTGAATGACGGCGATCATGATGCGCCGCCTACTGCCGATACGTGCCGTTCGAGTTCGTCCAGAAACCGCGGGTCATAGCTTTCATCGACGTGATTTGAATTCCAGAGCCCGGAAGTCCTGACTTTCTCTCGGTCGCAGTGACGTCCGAGCCAGTGGGGGGAGGGCTGATCGAGCGGGTGTCTGTGGTAGTTGCTCAGCAGTGCAATCGCGTTACGCTCCACGTAGCCTCGGCGACTTCCCGGCCCCGCATCGTCTTCCAGCGAGAGCCAGAGGAATGGCATTTTCCCGATAACAAGGCTGACCTCGCACTCCAAAGGAAATTCGCCGATTCGCACATCACCCTTAGCGGTGTTTCCATCGCCCCAGGTCGGAAACTCGCCCATGTCGCGGCTGATCAGCGCCGCACCGACAATGAGCCTGAAGATCGAACCTCTGTGATTGCCGCCGCCAGTGCTCGGCTGGCCCTTGTGCTGGGAGAGGCGCGTCCAGAGTTTCGTCCTGGAATCAGTTTTCAGGGCATGAGTGCCGACACGAACGATTCGCAGGCCATCGCCGGTGTCGGAACGGAGTTCTCCCAGTTCACGAAAGAAATAGACGCCTCGCTTTGGCCAGTCCATTCGTCCTGAGCAACTCGCAAGCGTTCGCGTGCCGATGCTCTTTTCGAGCCTGCCGAGTAGCGAATAGAACTTGATGAGATGTTCGCGCCGCTCATCCATATGTGTAACAAGTCTCCCAACACTTTGCGTCAATGTACTTAATGGTTCCACCCCTTCCTTCGGTCGCCCTTTGGTCATCGGCGGTTTTCCGCAAGTCCCAGCACTCTGGCGTTTGCTATTTTTCATCACCGCAATGTACTTAATCGGCGGTTTTCCGCAAGTCCCAGCACTCTGG